>JADQBM010000113.1 GCA_016278615.1 Clostridia bacterium
GAATAATGTGAAAACCCCATTACTCAGATATGGAATTTCATTTTACAATTAAGGGAGTTGAGAACTATGCAAAACGGAAAAATTATTGCCATTGCCAATCAAAAAGGTGGTGTTGGAAAAACAACAACTGCTTTGAATTTAGCTTATGTATTATCAGAACAAGGTAAAAAAGTACTATTGGTTGATGTAGATCCTCAGTCAAATCTCACCATGTGTTTTGGAGTGGACCGACCAGAAGAATTAGATACTACAATCTATCATTTAATGATGGCTGTTATTGAAGAAAGAGAACTGCCTGACAAGAATAAATACATTATATCCAACGGAAATATTGATCTTATTCCATGTAGTATTGAATTATCTGCAGTTGAAGTGAACTTGGTTAATGCTATGAGCCGAGAAATTACATTAAGAACAATTTTGCAGAACTTAAGGAAAGATTATGATTACATCATAATAGATTGTATGCCTTCGCTGGGTATGCTTACAATCAATGCTTTGGCTGCTTGTGATAGTGTACTGATAACAGCCACACCTCAGTACTTGTCAGCTAAGGGGTTAGAGCTTTTACTTAGGACAATTATTAAAGTCAAAAAGCGAATCAATCCTAATATTGAAATAGATGGCATTCTAATTACAATGTTTACAGACAGAACTATACTGTCAAGAGAAATATTGAATCTTATTAATGAAGCTTATGGAAAACAAATAAGAATATTTGAAAACAAGATTCCTTCATCCATCAAAGTAGGAGAATCTAATCTGAAGAGTAAGAGCATTATAGAATATCAGCCCAATAACAAAGTGGCTATTGCTTACAATGAATTTACAAAGGAGTACATAAAAAATGAATGAAAAGAAGTTGCAGAGCTTTGAAGATATATTTGGGAAAATCGAAGAACCAAAAGAAACCGCAGGTGTTTCAGAAATAGAAATTGATTCATTAAAACCATTTCATAATCATCCGTTTAGAATTTATGAAGGACAAAGATTAAATGATATGGTAGAAAGCATTAAAGAAATGGGGGTTATGCTTCCCATCATAGCATTGAAAAAGAGCAATGATGAGTATATGATATTGTCTGGGCATAACAGGGTTAATGCTGCAAAACTTGCAGGTCTAAGCAAAGTCCCAACAGTAATAAAAGAAGATCTAAGTGATGAGGAAGCAATGCTTATTGTAACTGAAACTAATCTTATGCAGAGGTCGTTTTCGGATATGCTGCCATCAGAAAAAGCAAAAGCATTAAAGGCACATCATGAAGCACTCAGCAAGCAAGGTGCCAGAACAGAGTTGATAAATGAGATAAAAAATCTTGTTAAAGCCAGCGAAATACAGAGTAAAGGAACTTGTTCGCAAGTTGCGAACAGTAAGAAAACACTCTCGCTTGTTGGAAAAGAATATGATCTTTCAAAGGACACTGTTGCAAGATACATAAGATTATCATATTTAAATAAAGCGCTGCTTGACAGAGTAGATACCGGTGAGATTCCTTTTATACCTGCTGTTTCAATATCCTATCTGACAGATGAAATGCAGCTAATTATTGAAGCTTTACTTCAGGAATATAATTACAAAATAGATATGAAAAAAGCTGACTTATTAAAACAGTATTTAGGCATCAATAAACTTGATGAAGAAAAAATCCGCAAGATACTATCTGCCGAGCTTGAAAAAAGTAAGAAGCCTCAGAAAGCACCACCTTTGAAAATTAAACCAAAGATTATTCAACGCTTTTTCACTTCTGATTATAAGAATTCTGAAATAGAAGACGTTATTGAGAAAGCATTGGAGCTATATTTTCAATCAGAAAAAAGTTAGCTATAAAAGAAAATTAAATCACAGATTTAAGATTAATTATTGATAATTATGGTCACTTCATTGTGACTCTTTTTTTATTACTAAAATTTACGAAAGGTGGAATTTAAAATGGTTCAAAGAGGAAAAGAAGCACATCAGGAGATAGCAGAAGTTATGGCTTGGATATTAGAGTTAGACAAAGAAACTGAGGGAAAAGTGAAACAGGCGTTTGACATATTAGGTTTTCAAACATTTTTCTCAAATATTGACTCTATGTATTTTACAGAAGATGTTAAAAGAAAATTTAAAACTTTAAGAATAGTTGTAGATGCTTTTAATGGTGATTTTGATTCAGTAGATTTAGAAGGTGATGAATAGTAATGGCAAAAGAAATCAAGTATTCAGATAGCTTTTTTAAAAGTCTCAACACACTGACTGGTATCCCAATTAAGAAGATTCAGGAATATGCTAAAGAAAATAATCCATTTAACATCTTGGAGCATCCAATGGTTGTAGAACCAAATACAAAACAGCTTGAAAGAATCGGAAAGCTCAATGAGTTCTTAGCTTCATACAATATTTTAAAAATGCAAGAAGAAGATAACAAAATTAAATTTAGATCACCTTCAGATGCTGGTCAATATTTTTTATCTCTTTTAGGTGGAATGAAAGACAAAGAACGATTTATGGTAGCCTTTTTAGATAATGGAAACAATATTATTGAAACAAAAACCGTCTCAGAAGGCAGCATAGATCAGGCTGTTGTTTACCCAAGAGATATCTTGAAGATGGCTATAGTTAATGATTGTAATGCTATGATCCTCTCTCATAATCATCCTGGTGGTTCAACGAACCCCTCAACGGAAGATAAAAATCTTACACAAAAAATAGTGGATATCTTCCATCCGTTAAATATAAAAGTACTGGATCATATCATTGTTGGTGCTGGCCGTTATTCATCCATGGCTGAAGAAAGATATCTACCGGAGGTAGGGGTAAACAAAGCGTGTTATGATCCGATTGTATTTGATGAAAAAGCTGAAGCTAAAGAAATTGATCTGAATTATGACAGAAATGAATATATAGAGATGGAAGACGAAGAAATGATGGAATTATAATAGCATCTTTATATTTTGGAGGAGGGGATATTATAAATTCAAATAAATATCACTTTACTGAAGAACAAATAGAACAGGCAAATAGCATTAACATTATAAGCTATGCGGAGCAAGCTGGGTATACGATAAAAAAGGTTTCAACAAAATCCTATAAGATTGAAGGCTTTGGTGGACTTTATATCAACGCTGATGGTAAACAGTGGCATTGGTTCTCACAGAACAAAGGCGGGGGTCCCATTCAATTTGTTATGGAAATGGAGAATAAAACATGGGTTGAAGCAATTAAAGGACTTTTATGTATTGATATTAAAACCATAAGAAATATTCCATATCCTGCTGCAGAAGGAAAAGGTGAATTTATTCTTCCGGAGAAGAACGATACCAACAAACATATTATTGCTTATCTCATACAATCAAGAGGGATAAATAAGGATGTTATTTATGACTTTATAAGTAAGAATAAACTTTATGAAAATAAGCATAAAAGTTGTGTTTTTGTTGGATATGATACGGAAAGTGAAGCTAAATATGCTAGTGTTCGAAGCACCAATATTGAGGGAGAATCCTTTAGAGGAGATGTTAAAAAATCTGATAAAATTTATCCATTTTGTTATGAAGGAACAAGTAAAACTCTCTGTGTTTTTGAAGCTCCTATCGATTTAATGAGTTATTTATCTCTTGCTAAGTGGCATGGTATTAAGCACTTTAATCATCATTTGATTTCACTTGGAGGAGTTGCTGACAAGGCTCTTGACTATTACTTACAACAGCATAAGGATATTGAAAGAATAGTGTTCTGCCTTGATAATGATGAAGCAGGGCACTTTGCATGTCAGCAGATAAACGAAAAGTATCATGAGCGTTATAAAATGCTCAGACACAGTCCAATAGGCAAGGATTTTAATGAAGACTTGATTGCAGTCAAAAGAAAATAAGCATTGGACGCAGGATAGGGAACCGACGAAAACATATGTAACTGAAATGGATATGGAAGAGATGCAGATTGAGGAGTTTATTTGAACTATATTTAAGTACACTATGGTATAATATGGATGTTGATGAAGAACATATTTAGGATCAAACTTGATACTACTTTTTGTCTATCTAATGATTATAAGTAAAACGGTGACTCTAAATATTGAAGTTAAACTCGAAAAAGGAGCTGATTTTATGAAAATTGTTATGTGTATTATAGGCATGATGGCAGGAGCTGTACTTCTGGAGCAGATGGTCGATGCGACTAAAATCATGAAGGTAGAAAATTGGAATGTAGAGTTTGTCCATTAATAATATGTTAGAGTACACGGGAGGTTCGATTCCTCCCTGCTCCGCCAATTCAATTTCAATAACCAAACAACCGATTTCATGAGGGCAAGCTTCCACATTGTTTAACAATGTGCTTGATGGGATGTATCCCATACCCTCTTAATACTTGGAATAGGTCATCCCAAACCCTCAAGCAGTAATGCATAAAAACTGACGTAATTAAAAAGATGCCGAAATAAATTTTAAAAATGTAACTTTGGAATTTGAAGGTTCTTTGGAGATTAAGTTAACATTTTAATGAACAAAT
The DNA here is from genome assembly GCA_016278615.1 of Clostridia bacterium. GTDB lineage: Bacteria > Bacillota > Clostridia > Peptostreptococcales > JAAYPU01 > Soudan-22. The sequence continues at coordinate 4,493 of JADQBM010000113.1, forward strand.
TGGATTACTAATTTGACAATACAAAGATATTGTGAGGAGGCTACAAATTGAAGGATGATATAAAGGATAGGAGCATTTCAAGTGGAAAACTAACTGTAGTAATTGGAATAATAGTGATGAGCTATTTTTCAATAAAACTGAGCAATTTTCTTAATAGTATGGATGCTGAAAAATATTGGGTTGCTATACCATTATTCATTTTTCTAGTATTGTATGTAGTACAAGCTTCATTTCAGAAGTATTTGATCTCTTTATTTGACTTACTAATAATAACTATAATCTCGACAATTATTATTGGTCTTGTTACAAAAACAACGACTCTTCATACTCTTTTTCTCATGTATGAAGAGTTTATAATTGTTGCTATATTTCTTATTTCATTTGTATGCTTGGTGGTGAATCTATACAGAAAAAGAGATGATTTTAATGAATCAGAGGATAAGGATGAATTGTTTAATTTGTTTTATATTAACACTTCAAAAGTACATGAAATTGCAATGCTAATTGATAATAAAATAATGAAAACTGTTGAGAAAGAGAGAAGCACACAGCAAATTTTAAAATCGAACGCTTCCATGAATTTCAATATGTCTGGAGCTGGAGGAACTTCGGTAAATCATGCTACAGAAAACAGTAATAAGACGAGTGTTTATGAAAGCTTTGATGTTAAAACAACTAAATCAATAATGCTTAGAACAATATACTCGTCAATAAGAAAACGTGATTTAAACAAAGAAGTTTTAGGAAATATCTTGCTATTTGAAAATGTAGAATTGAAGCAACGTAATACTGATGATACGGTGATGGTATTAAATGTTTTGAAAGATGGAAATATGAAACAGCTTTCAAAGGATGACAACTTCGAGTTAAATTTATCTAAAATGATGGATGAGATGTTGGATGATTTTACTATTGACTATACATTCGATTATAATAACAATAATTACTTGATTAGAATACCTTATAAGTCTAAAGAGTACTTTGAGAACAGCTACTCTCATAATGATTTACAGTTAGGTAAACTTAGTGTCATAGGAATATATCGTGGGGAAATTGATTTCTCTAAGATTGATAGCATTTCGTCAAAATTCTTAGAATTATTTTCCGAATCATATAAAGATGAAATAAGTCGTAATAATAAGAAAAAACAAGGAGGGTTATTACAAAGTTCAAATGCTGAAGTTGAGAAAGACTATGAGTTTAAAATTGAACATAATAAGCTTAAAGGCTTACATCATTTGATAGACTTAATAGCCATAATTCAAGAAATCAACGTCAAGGATGGTGGATTTAGTGAGTAAACTTCTGTATATTTATGATGTGGAAAATATATCAGCTTTAAGAGAAGAATTAGCTGATTTTGATTTTATTACTTTGACATCTATAATGAGAGATTGTGATACTGCAAGCAAAATATATAGATTAGATATATCTAATCATGCAATTGATTTGACTAATTTTTTTTATGATACAAGCAACAATAGATGGTATCGGGGAGTGGGAGAAGAATATATTGAGGAGATAAATGAAAAGTTTCCTAGTGTAGTATTTACTTTGGTTTCCAGTGAAAAGGAAAAATTCAGCAATATGTATCCTTTCCTATTCAACGACGACGATATACATTATTTCATCGCTGAAAGGGATAACGACCAAGTACCTGACGAAATCATTTATATAAATTCAACAACAAATGAAATCTTAGTATACAAAGATGTAAGTGAAATTTGTGAAGGTACAAACGAGATGAATATATTCAATTTTTCTCAACTTGTAAAAGACTTCAATGGTATTAATGCCAATTTCAATTTTGATAAATTAGAGAAGGACACTTCTTATCTGATAGATATAACATCATTAGTTGAATATCTTAAATTCAGAAAAGATCAAGTTTTTGTATACGAATTGATTTTTTGCGATTTGGCAAAAAGAAAGAATATAAAATACTTGATTCACAAGAAATCAATTGATTTTATGCATGAAATATTCCCGTTCATATTTAGAATCCAAAAAGACTTTAAATCACAGTCGGCAGATGAATGTACTAATTACGAAAATTTAGAGCGAAATGAAAGTGTTATTGATGATGTCGATCATATTAATAGCTCTTTAACTGAGCGATTACAAGGGCATGAGGATTTCAAACAGGCCTTTAAAGCAAACTTACTTAAATTTAAATTGTTAAATAGTATAGGACGACGCAAAATTATGTCGATTTTTATTTGTGGAAAATCAGGGATTGGCAAAACGGAATTTGCAAGATTGCTTTCTGAAATAATGTATCCTAATGAAGCTCAAATAAAGCTTAATTTTGGTAATTACTCAACAGAAGGTGTATTGAATAGTCTTATTGGATCTCCATTGGGTTATGTTGGTAGTGAAAAAGGTGGAGAATTGATTAACAAAGTAAAAGAATCGGAGTCTAAAGTAATTTTAATTGATGAGTTTGAAAAAGCTGATGGAACGGTATTTAATTTTTTCTATGAGCTACTTGAAGATGGACAATTTACAGATAGAGCAGGAAATATTCACGATTTGAATGGATATATCATAGTTTTCACATCAAATCTAAATATGAAAAATTATAACAAACTTATACCTGAACCATTAGATTCAAGATTCGATATGAAATATTCTTTTACACCATTAAATAACGCAGAGAAGTTACGTTTTATTCAAGCGTATAGTGAAAGATTAATTCATGATATAAAAAATGAATTCAATATAACTTTTGATGAGGATGAACTTGATACTCAACTACTAGATTTAGTCGAATGTGATAACTTACGTGAAATAAAGAGAAGCATAGAAGATGTAGTTATTGAAGGGATAAAGTCGAACTTCAAATAACTTCTAATCGCTAACAGCAAAAGGAGGTCTACATGAACAAAAATCGTTTCATAGGTTTTCGAGTTACTGAAAAGGAATATCAGAAGATCGAAAGAAAGGCAAAGAAAGCAAAAATGAATATTAGTCAATATGTATCCCTGTCAGCACTTGGCAGGGATATTGTTGTTTTTGAAGATCTAAAAGAACTTACCCATCAATTAGCGAAAGTAGGAACTAATCTAAATCAAGTTACGATGTTGGCACATCAGGGAAGAATCAATGTAGTTGATCTGTCATCTGTGAAAAAGGTGGTTGAAGAGATATGGCAGTTATTGAATTCATTAACGGAGCAAACAAAACGTACGGGGCAATGAAAAGAGTCTTGGATTATATTACGAACCCAGCTAAAACAGAGCATCATTTAATAGATGGCCATAATTGTGATATCAACAATGCCTACCACCAGTTTGTTCTTACTAAAAGACATTTTGGGAAAGAAACAGGCAGGCAATATATCCATTTTACTCAGAGCTTTGCCCCATACGATAAAGTAACGCCTGAAGATGTTAAAAGCATTGCAGATGAATTGATGCAAATGGATGCTTTTAAAGGTTTTCAAATCGCCTATGCCGTGCATACGGATAAAGATCATCTTCATACTCACTTTATTGTTAATACCGTTAATGCGGAAACAGGGCTCAAATGGAAACAAAGTGCTGAGCAACTACAAGTGATGAAAGACTATTCCGATGAGCTCTGCCAGAGAAGAGGTCTTCTCATCACACAGGGAAAGAAAGGCAGCCATATTAATAGAGGTGAATACAGAATCAGGGATAAAGAGCAAAGTTGGAAATATGAATTATTTCTAGCAGTTAAAGAGTGCATGAAAAATGCCACCGGTAGAGATAAATTCATAAATTTAATGAATAGTCTTGGATATAAAGTGGATTGGAGGGATGAAAGAAAATACATCACCTTTATTACACCTGATGGCAAGAAATGCAGAAATAGAAAGCTCTATCCTCCTAATCGATTTACAAAGGAAAACTTAATTAAAACTTTTGAGATGAACAAGAAATACCAGAATGAAAAATTCCTGAATGAAAGAATGGAATTGTTACTTACAGCAACGAGATTACTATCAGCAAATCATCCTAATTTGAATCAATATCCGCTCACTACACTGGAAGGACAAGCTTGTAAAGAAAAATTCATTGAAAAACAAAAGGGGGAAGGTCTTGAATGGGACAAAGAAAATGAAGCAGAAATATAACGATACATGAGGAGGGAGGACACATGTTGGGAGTGACATTTCAAAATAGTCATATCAAATGTTTAAGCTGTCTTTTCCTTCTTCACTACTATGAAGGCAGAGATGAAAATGGAACTATTGACTACAAAGTTTATTGCATGATCAAAGACTGCGTAAAAGAAAGATCAGAATCAAATCTTATTGGCACTTAGACGTGCTTTTTTTAATGAAAAAAATATTATAAATGAAAGGAATGAATATTGAATGAAATTAATGAGGATTGCGCTAGCAATATTGCTTATTCTATCTTTGACTACCCAGGTATTTGCAGAGAGTAAAAATATAGACTTTTCAGATATAAAAGGGCATTGGGCTGAGGAATATATCGGGGATTTTATAACAAATGGAATTATCAAAGGATATCCGGATGGAACCTTTAAGCCAGAAAGAAATATTTCAAGGGCTGAATTTGCAAGCTTAATGTTTCGCTTGCTGGGGCTTAAGATACTTCCAGATGGTAAAGAGAGTGTTCAAATAAAAGAACTTAAAGGCACATGGGCGAAAGGATATTTAGAAGCCCTTGTTGATAATGGGATTATAGATATTACAGAGTATCCTGATGGGTATGATGCGAATGGTGCAATAACAAGAATAGAAATTGCTAAGATGATCATTAGGTCTATCGGGAAAGATCGAGAAGCAAAAAACTTAAAAAGCAGCACCGGATTTATAGACGACAAAACAATCATGGTTTCAGATAAAGGATATGTGTCATTAGCAAAGAGATATGAAATAATATCAGGTTATGAAGACGGAACATTTAAACCTGATAATCCGGCTACAAGAGCAGAAACTGTTAAAATGCTTGTGAAAAGAGATGCAGCAGTTGATCTGATTAAGAAGGAAAATAAAGATTCTTCTTATCCTAAAGCTCAGATAGAATTTAAGCTGCCGGAGCATACTCATAGTGATAAAATTGTTGCTTTTGACTGGACAGCAAAAAACGTAAAAAGTTTGTCCTGGTTTTTAGAAAAAGAAAATGAGAATAGCATTATGGATTCGGTTGATATGGAGCACTATGCAGATTTAAAGACAGAAGGGAACACCGGGGAAATTCAATTCAAGGATAAAGGAACATATGCATTGGTTGCCAGTGCAATAAATGCAGGCAATAAAAAATCGTCTTATTCACAAACAGTAGATGTTTATCCGGTTATGGATATTCAGTTTGGTCTGTTAAAAACTGCCTATGTAGATACTGAAGTAAATGTTAATGTAAGTACAATAGAAGTTGATGATTCACCAATAGTATGGACACTTGAGAAAGATGGTCAAGGTGAAACTTTACAAGACTATATAGAGGGCAGCTTGAACAATAATGGTGGTAATATAAGATTCCTGAAAGAAGGAAATTATACTTTGATAGCTAGCGTCACTGATGCTGTAGGGAGAACCTTTGAACACAGAGATAATATTAAGGTTTATCATCTTATCACTACTGAATTTGATCTCCCGGAAACAGCTCATACCGATGATACATTAGATATTTTAGTTCATGAGTCTGGCTTAGGTAGTCTTGATATAGAGTGGTCTCTTGAAAAAGAAGGTCAATCAGTAAACTATAGTGATTTTATTGAAGGCTCATTATCAAAAGATGGCGGTAAAATCCGATTCATAGACAAAGGCGAGTATATACTAACTGCCACTGTTACTGATGAGACTGGAAGAGAGTTTAAACAACAAGATTCAATCAAAGTATATCCGTTAGTCGAAACAAGCTTTAATATTCCTGATAATGTACATACAGATGAAGAAGTAGAAGTAACAGTAAATGCAAAAGAGCTTGGTAGTCTTAATATAGAATGGTCTTTAACCAAAGATGATCAGCCGGTTGTGTTGGCTGATTATATCTATGGAACCTTAGATAACAACGGTGGAGTGGTTAAATTTAAAGAAAAAGGAGACTATGTATTAAAAGCAGCAGTGATTGATGATCTTGGAAGAGCTTTTGAGTATAGCGAAAGAATAAAGGCTTTTCCAGTTGTAGAAATAACACTTGATATTCCTTCTGCAACACATACGGATGAACCATTTGAAGTCTCGGTAAGTAATAAGAACTTAGGGGTGCTGAATATTCAATGGACTCTTGAAAAAGATGGCCAACAAGTTGCTATCAATGAATATCTTGACGATGATTTATCCAATTCAGGTGGACAAATCCGGATTACTAAAAAAGGAGAATATGAGTTAATATCTAAAGTCACTGATGAACTTGGAAGAACATTTGAGAATAGAAAACACATCAAAGTATATCCGGTAATGAGTATAAGCTTTGAATTACCTGAATACGTACATACAGATACAAACATTGAAGTAGTTGTAAATACCAGTGAAATTGGAGATTCAGTTATTGCATGGAATTTGGAGAAAGATGAACAACCAGTTAAATTTTCCGATTATATAGACGGATCGCTTTCAAATACCGGTGGAACAATTAGATTCTTAGACAAAGGAGAATTTAAGATAGTTGCATCTGCAAGAAATGAAATGGATCGACAGTTCATCTTTTCCGATGACACTACTGCATATCCGGTGGCAAATTTTGAAATACAATTGCCGGCAAATGCACATATAGGAGAGGAAATTCCTGTTACAATCATTTCAAATAATACTGAAAACATGAATCTACAATGGAAACTTAAAAAAGATAACCAGTATGTTGATATTCCAACGTATGTGACAGGTAATCTTACAAATGAAAGCGAAATCAGTTTTAGTAACATAGGTGATTATGTACTAGAAGCGTATTTAACTGATTCAACAAGTAGAACTTTTGTTAATACATCTTCCATCAAAATACTTAATAGTGCACCAACAACGCCAACCATTAGTGCAGATGTTACAAGACAGATAAGTAATGGGAAGTTCTTAGTAAATATAAATGTTAATTCAATAGATCCTGATGGAGATATAGTCACTTATGAGTATCAGGGAAAAGCATCAGATAATTATTATATTGCCGGAACCCATACTGTAAAGGTTAGAGCAAAAGATCAATATGGTGCTTATTCTAATTGGAGCAATGTTCAATTTAATGTAATCAATAATGCACCATTAACGCCGATAATTACAAGAATCCCTAATACAAATAGCGTTACACCGGGAACATCGATAAAAATAACTGCTCTATCAAGTGACCCTGATGGTGATTTATTTAATTATGTTTGGGAAGGACGACCATCGGAAAATTCTACATATCCATTAGGTAAAAATGTAGTGAAAGTCAAAGCAGTAGATAAAGCAGGTGCGGAGTCTCCATGGGCTGCTATTGTATTCTTTGTTGCAGATGCAGAGAATGGTGGAGGGATGACCTTAACCGGACCAAATTCAACCATTATAGAGGATGGAATAGAAGGAGCTACTATCACAGAGTACACTTTTAATGTTCCAGAAGTAAATGGTCATAGAGGTAACGATTACGGCAGGATTAAAGGATACAATATTCAAACTAAACAATGGGAACAGATTGATTACAAGACAACAAAAAATGGAATATACATGGAAGGCACTCTTCCCACCGGTAAATATTCAAAATTAGAATTTTATTACTACACAAATCATACTTGCATGTATAACAAATCAAATATTACCTATACCGTAAAATATCATTTTGAATAGGAACGGTGGTAATAGTTGAAAAATAAAATAAATCTACTAATTTCTTTAATAACTTTTATAATAGGAATATTGTTAAATGTGTTTTTTTCTACAAATGCACACTATCTTTTATTAAAAAGAATAAGGGTTATAAAATTCATACCTTTTATAGAAGGCATAAAAAGTATTGTGTCAGATCAACAGCATCTGGCACTTTTTTTATGCTTTGAAGGATTCGTAATTCTTGCTTCGATTTATATATTACTGATGAACAGCAAGCCATACCAGAGTGAATTAATAACAATCACACCAAACATATCAACACCGGTATCTGCCGGACAAAAACAATTCGGTTCGGCAGAATGGCTTGCTGAAAAAGAAAAGGATAGGGCTTTTGATTTTTACGTATTAAACAAAAATAACCCACTGATTAGAAAACTTATTCAAAGTAGTGATGAAGATTTGAAAAATGGAGGTTGTAAGCAAAGCTATGGGAAAAAAGAAAACATATCAAAAATATTTAAGGCGGAACCAGATTCAGAAACTACCCATAAAACCTCAATGTATGATGATGAGAAAGATTCGTATATACCGAAAGGTGGCATCACATTAGGGGCCAAGATAGAAGGAAATAAAGAAAAAATATACTTTGAGGGTGATGATGTCCACACTCTTTGTATCGGAGCTACAAGGAGTGGTAAATCAAGAACTGTTGTACTTCAAACCATCGGTACCTTGGCACTTGCCGGTGAAAGTATGATTCTCAGTGATCCAAAGGGTGAACTTTATCAATATACCTATCCTTTTCTTGGAAAAATGGGATATGAAGTGATATGCATTGATTTTAAAAATCCACTTAAGAGTCATCGATATAATTTCCTTCAGCCTATTATTGATGCAGTGGATGAGGACGATGTTGCTAAAGCAATTGAAGCTACCTGGGATTTAACTTCACAGCTGGTGGGTGAGCCGACAGGAGAACGAATCTGGAGGGATGGTGAAGCCAGTATTATCGCCAGCTCTATCATGTCAGTAGTTTATGACAATAAAGAAAAGGCTAATAGAAAATATCAGAACATGACCAATGTCTATTATTTCATTAGTGAAATGTGCAAGACGATTAACGGAAAAATGCCGATTCTTGAATATGTTAAGAAATTAAGTCCTTCTCATCCGGCAAGAGCGTTATTGGCTATTTCTGAGGTAGCACCCAGCAAGACAAGGGGCAGCTTCTATACTGCTGCACTGACTACACTACGGTTATTCACCAGTCCATATATAAACTCTATGACCAATCATAGTGATTATAATTCCGTTGATATAGGAAACAAGAAAACGGCAGTTTTTATAATTCTTCCGGATGAAAAGACCACTTATTATAGCTTGGCCAGCTTATTTATTTCACAGCATTATGAGCAGCTTGTTAAAGCAGCAGATGAAAGAGGTGGCAGACTATTTAGGCGTGTCAATTTTCTCTGTGATGAGTTTGGAAACTTTGCGCAGATTCCGGATTTTGCTACAAAATTGACTGTAGGAGGTGGACGAGGGATTAGATTCAATCTATTTCTACAATCCTTTGCTCAATTATATGAAAAGTATGGAAAGGAGATAGCAAAAACAATCAAGGGTAACTGCGAGAATTGGATTTATCTTCAAACAGATGATCTTGAAACCCTTGAAGAAATAAGCAAAAAACTTGGGAACTATACTGTGAGTACTTATTCTTTAAGTGCATCTCATACAAGATTTACGACACCTTCCAGTTCTCATAGTATCAACCTTACAGCAAGAGCCTTACTTACAGTTGATGAAGTAAGGCTTATTTCACGCCCATATTCACTCGTCACATCCAGGAATAATCCGGTTATGATGTATGCACCCGATTTGTCTGAATGGACCTTTAATAAAATCTATGGGCTAGGTGGTGAAGATCATAATCGAAAAATCAGAGAAGTGAGAGAAAACAGAAGGAAACAAAGAACTACTAAAAACAATGAGATGGATCTTTGGAATATTTGGACCTATTATACAGCAATCTGTGAAGAGCAATCTCTACAAAGACCATTAAATAATGAAATGCGTTCAAAGCACTCAAAAGATAGATTTCTTTATGAACAGGAAGGAGGAGAAGCGATTGAAGACAATAAAGATTTCATTTAGTCAAGTTAAACATAAAGCAAGAATATTCCTTATAATTATCTGCACATTTTTCATGCATTTAAACAATGCTTATGCTTCGAATGTAAAGAAGAGCAAGTTAGCTAAGGGCACAGAAGCATTAATCAATGACGTTACTATTTGGCTTATGATTCTTGCACCAATTGTTGCAGCTCTCTTAATAATCTATTTCTTTATTCGCAGATCTGCAGCCGATGAACTTGATCAAAAAAAATGGAACAATCGTATTGTTGTAGCAATAGTATCATGTGTCGGAGCTGTATTAACTTCTGCAACACTCAACCTGATCATAGGATACTATATTTAAAAATTAGGATAAGATGGAGGTTTATATAATGAGAAATATTATTATGAAAGTACATATTAAAACTATAGAGATAACCTATAGAACCATAGGGGCTCTGAGAAATAATAAAGGTGAAAGTTTTATAGATACAGCTGTGAAAATACTCATAAGTGTTGTTATAGGCGGATTGATTCTTTCCGGGCTTTATATGCTTTTTAAAGATACCATCTTACCAACTTTAGAAGATCGAATTATAGATATGTTTGATTTTCAAGGATGACTTGGAAACGGTCTATGAAAAGAGTTTTTATGGACCGTTTATTTTATCTAACGGGAGGTGGTGATGGTTGGAAGTATTATTGGTTTTACTTATTGCAGGACTTCTAAGTGGGTGTTTAGTATACGTTAACCCTCTTTTGAACGATTTAGTCCCTATTGCACTCCATACAGAATGGTATATGGATACGTTACTTGGTACCGATGGGCTCAGTCAGATATTTGATATTTTCTTTGGATTTGGAGTATCGCTAATTATTTTAAAATTCTTGAGAAAAGGTTTCGATCAATATATTCTTTGGACAGAAGGCGATGCAGACTCAGATCCATTAATACTTCTTACAGGTTTCTTTAAAGCCTTGGCAATTGCAGTGTCATTTCCAACTCTATATGGATGGTTGGCTGAAATCATTGAAGATCTGACAAGTCAACTGATTACAGTTATTAGCCATGATATGCAAACAGATTTTACAGCTATAATAACCGGAATTTCTTCTGCAGGATTATTCACAGCAATAGTAACCTTAATATTTTTTATATGTTTTTTTCTTTTATATCTTCAGTTTCTTACACGAGGACTGGAGATTTTCATTTTAAGAGTGGGATTACCGCTTGCATGTGTTGGATTGATGGATGCAGATAAAGGTGTTTTTCGTACTTATATTCAAAAGTTTTTTCAATCAACTTTAGCAGTTTTGGTTCAGATAGTGTTAGCAAAAATGGGAGTAGCTTTGATGCTTAACACACATGTTTTTTGGGGACTGGCAGCACTATTGCTTGCACTTAGAACACCAAGATTCTTACAGGAATTTATCATCGTATCCGGGGGTCAAGGCGGTGGCATGGGAGCAGTGTATCAATCAGTAAGACTGGTTCAGATAGCTAAAGGTGCATTCAGGAGATAGAGGTGAGCGTATATGGATTTAATCAAAGAAATGTCGGATTCTTTTATTATACTTATTAGGGTTGGAGCAGTGATGAGAGTTGTATATTGCCTGGTCAAGATAGGAGCAAATGATGAAGAAGCAGGAGCATATAAAAAGAGGGCTTGGAATACGGTGGGGTTTTATGTGTTCGCTGAGATGATATGGGAGATTAAGGAAATGGTACTGGTATATTATGGTTGAATTTTGATTAATAATATTTTTTAATGTCATACTATGGTATAATTTGTAATTAGAAGCAATATATGAAATGGGTAAGCAAAAGTAGTATGATCTAATAGTAAATGGTGGGAGAAATAAATGATGAAAGATAGAACATATACACAAATTCAAAAGAATAAAGTTCGTCATGAATCTTTATTTCATGCAGTAAATGTTCTTACAACCAATAGAAATAGTTCATGTTGCGTAGATAGAAATTACGTTAGAAAACTTTATGATTATTTTATGGAGCTAGATGAATGTAATGATAAAAAAGAAGTATTAAAAATGGATCTTAAATATATCAGAAGTTGGGAGCAGCTTCATGATTCATATTTAGGACATAAGAAACCAGAAGACCTTATTGTTTGTTATTTATCTGGGCCGGAGCCTCAGAATGATTTTAATGAATTAGTTTCACTTGGGATTCATCCACAAAATATATGGGCTTTTGAAAATAATAATTATACGTATTTACAAGCAATAAATAATTATAATAGTTTACCATTTCCACAGCCAAAAATTGTAAAAGGATCAATTGAAAATTTCTTTAAATACACTCCAAAGAAATTTGATATTATTTATATTGATGCGTGTGGAACTATTGTGTCAAATCAACACGCATTAAGAATTATTTCTTCATTATTTAAATTTCATAGATTAAATTCACCCGGGATTGTCATTACAAATTTTGCTTCTACAGATGAAATAGATGATTTTTCAAAACTAATTGCTCAATATTTGTTCTTTAAAGATAATTTATTTACTAGAAATGAAAAAGAATTAGTTAACTTTGAAATACTAGAAGATCAAATAGTCAATTTTAAAGAATTGATAAATAAAAATTTTGAAGAATATTATGGTGAATTTATTACACGTGTACTAATGGATTTATCAACTTCAATTATTCCTGGGCAAAGATTTGCTAATTCACAATATTATAATTCAATTGCTCTTGATGAAATGAAATCTAATAGTATTAAGGTGGATTTACACTGGTTTGATAAAGCTCAAAACAACGCTATTTTACAGTTTTTACTGTTAAATTATTTGCTCGATAGTGATGTTTATAAGTTTAATAGAATTAAAACTGATAAATCTAAAGTATTAATTAATGAATTTTCAGGGTTAGATAAGTGCTCTGTGAATATTTATAATTCTTTGTGGAGTTTAGCAGGACTGAAAACTGACATGGTTTCTTTAAGACCGGAAATAGATGAAATAAAAAAACATTTCAATAATAAATCAATTTATCAATTTTTAGATGCGCCAAATAGTAATTTATTCTTCGATTTAATTATAAATCAATTATCTTTCCCGATGCATTATAATACAGGTCAAATAAAACGTTTTAAGTACAAAGCTAAAAAAACGATAATGTATACGGATGTTTTTGTAGTAGATGAGTGTCGATATATTTATGAATGGTTGCCTACACTTCATCTTGTTGAAAATGCCTTCAAAGATTTAAGCTGGCAATATACATTTAGATTTGCACTTGATGGATTGGTTAAACAAAGATTAAATTATAATAACGAATATTTTTTTCAAGGCTCTGTAGTTAATAAAAACAATGAATATTTCAAGAAAAAAGAATTAAGCAATCGTATTTTTATAAAGTGAGGGGTTAAAAATGGCAGATAAAGTATTAGATTATAAAGATATTACAGGTATTTTTAAAAACAATTTAAAAATAGAAAATATGGTTAAATCAATTTCTTCAATATTTCTAAATGAAAGATTTTCAAGCAAGGTGGATTATGCACCATACTTTCAGAGACATTATGTTTGGGATGCAGATAAGGCTACATATTTTGTTGAGAGTATTTTCTTGGGTACAGAAATACCACCAATAGTTTTATTTGATAATGGGAACAAAAATGAAGTTATTGATGGTCGCCAAAGGTATGAAACTATACTTAAATTTCTAAATAATGATCTGATATTAACTAATGAAGGTTTAAAGTCACTTAAATCTTTTTCTGGAATGCGATATTGTGATTTGTCAGAGGATATTAGAGATGAATTTGAGGACACAAAACTAAGAATATTGCAGTGTAGTGTTGTTAATGAACCGTCGCTTGACGAATACAAAGAAGATAAAATAAAAAAAGAAATATTTAGAAGATATAATTCCGGAATTATTCCGTTGAAAAAAGAAGAAATACAACGAGCAGAATTTATTCATGATGATGTAACAAAAGCATTTTCTAATTTGTTTAATGGAAACCCTAACTTGTTTAAAAACTCGTGTATTCTTTTCTTGTCAAAACGACAATCTAAATCACAAAAAAGAGATAAGACAAATATAATGTTGTCAAAAATTCGAGTCTTAATTACTTTGCCATTAATTCCTATTAATAACTATGCAAATAGCAGTACTAAGAGTGATAATATTGGCATCTATTATAGGACAAAAGTAACTTCAATGAAAATTGAATTATTGATACAAGAATATGAGGAGATAATTACTATTCTACTTGAGCTGAAAAGTATTTTAGTAAATAAAAAAGAATTATTAGCAGATAATATATTATTTTTTGAATCATGTTACTGGATACTTACAATAATCAGACGTGATTTTAATGAAGATTTCAATAATATTGATTTACATAAATTAGTAGATTTTATGATTGAAAAAGAAGATATTGATACAATTTTTGATTCTACTGGTAGTCATTATCATAAAGCTATAAAAGATAGATATACATTTATTTCAAATTATTTTGTGGAGAAATCACAATTGAATTTAGACATTTATTTTAAGAATTCAACTGAGTTTATATCTACTACTAATATAAAGAGTAATCAAATAAATGAAATAAAAAAACTTAAGCTTAATAAACCTGAACCAACATCAATGACCATAGAAGATATATGTAAAGATATAAATAAATCACGTTTTATGATTCGCCCTGATTATCAAAGATCTGAAGTAACAAATACAATTAAGTCTTCATATTTATTAGAAAGTATAATGCTTGGTATGAAGATTCCACCTATATTTGTGTATAAACGTAATGACAAGGTTTATGAAGTGGTTGATGGACAGCAAAGATTACTTTCTATTATTGGATTTCTCGGTAAAGAATATCTTAATGAAAATAACAAAAAAGAAATATCAAATAAACATAAATTTAAATTAAAAAAATTAAAAATTTTAAAAGAACTAAATGAAAAAGATAGTGATAACATAGATCCAAAATATAAAAATAAATTATTAGATTTTCAACTTGAAGTCATTGAAATAGATGCTACACTTAATCCATCATTTGAAAGTATAGACTTATTTTTAAGATTAAATACTAAACCTTATCCAATAGGTGAGAATACATTTGAAATGTGGAACTCATATGTTGATAAAAAATTAATCTTGTCAATAAGAAAACTTGCAGAAGAATACTCTGATAAAATTTTTAGAGCTAATAATACCAGAATGGCGAATGAAGAACTTATAGCATCGTTAGCATATATTGATTATAAAAAAAGAATTAGTAATAGTAATACAAAAAACATACTGAATATTTATGTTAAAGCAAACAGGATAAATGCAAGAATTAAAAGTAAATCAGATATAACCAAAGTATTAAGTGAAATTACACAAGATGATATTAATCCATTTATTGATTCAATCAATAATGTAATTATCTTCATTGATAAAATTAATAAATTAATATCAGATGACTATACATTATTATATAAAATTTTTGATCCTATAAATCAACGAAAAACAAGTCGTACTAATCAAAATTTTTATATGTTTTGGTTGATCTTAGGAAAATTTTCAATGGCTCAATTAGAAGAGTCTCGTAATGAAATAATTCATAAAATATCTGATTTATATCAACTAATGCAAAAATATCCTCAAGATAAAACGGTAGATGATTTGATGGAGAAAATTGAAAATATCAACAACTAGATAAGCATATAATAATAATAATAAATTCGATTATATTTTTTTAAGGAGGTGCCTATGGAAGAAAAAGAAACTCTTTACATCCCACAAGGCCTCAAGCCTCGAACTGAACTATTTGATGACTACGGGACAGAAGAATTATTTCAGTCAATCATAATTACCATCATAGCTGGTATCATTGACATATTAATATATACATTCACCAAAAACACTGCGATTTGCGTAGTGTTTTTTTTATCTTCAATTGCAGGCTCAGTAATGATGTTAACAAAAGACAGGATAAATATTTCAGTAGTTGATCAAGTTAAGTTTATGGTTCGGTTTGCGAGGTCTCAGAAAGTTTATAAGTACAAATATTATGATGAATGGAGGTAGATATAGTTGAATGCTTTTAGTGACTGGTTATGGATCATTAAAGGCTTTTTTTATGTTGTGATATTGATATTTACTAGCTTTTACGATCTTAGAACAAAAACCATACCGGATATTATACATTTGCTTATATTCCTAATTGCCTTAATTAAAGTAGATTTAGCACCTTCAATATTAGGGTTTATATTTGTTCCACTTCCGTTTCTAATTCCGGCACTTATGAAAGAAAACAGTATAGGAGGAGGAGATATCAAATTCATGGCAGTATCCGGATTTCTATTAGGATTCAAAAGAGGTGTCTTGGCAAGTATTATAGGACTAATATTAGCGGTGATTGTTAGTTCGATCTATTATAAAGTGAATAAAATTGATAAATCTGAGTCATTTCCTTTAGCACCTTTTCTTAGTATTGGGTGCTTTGTTTCATATTTAATTATGTAAAGATAGGAGAGGTATGAATGAAAAAAGTATTATTAAAAAAAATTTCCATCAAGAATATTTTAAAAGACAGAACCATATTAGGGCTTATGTGTATTGTATTAGCTTTACTAATTTGTTTTGTGTTAACACCACTATTTAGTAAAGCTATACAGGAAAAAACTGAAATTGTTAGAGTAGTAAAAGATATTAAAAGGGGTGAGGTCATCAGTGGGGATATGCTCCAAACAATTAGTGTTGGAGGATATAATCTTCCAGCGAATGTTTTAAAGAACAAGGAGCACATCATTGGTAAATATGCTTCTGCTGATTTGTTTCAGGGAGATTATATTTTAAAAGCAAAGATCTCTGAAACACCTCTTACTGAATATGGATATCTTTATGGTTTAGATGGTACTAAGAGAGCCATATCTGTATCTATTAAAAGTTTTGCAGCCGGTTTATCAGGCAAGCTTGAATCTGGAGATATCGTTTCTATCATTGCATCGGATTATGGTGAATTTAGAGATACTATTGTGCCGATACAGCTTCAATATGTTGAAGTTTTAGCTGTTACCACAGGAAAAGGGGAAGATAGAGTATACCAAGGAAACACAGAGGGAGATCAGGAACTACCTTCAACAGTTACACTGCTTGTCAATAAGGAACAAGCCAAACTTTTAGCAGAGCTGGAAGAGAAGAGTAAGATTCATGTTGTGTTGGTTTATCGCGGAGAGAAAAATATTGCAAATAAATTTCTCAAAGAACAAGCAAAAATCTTTTATTATGAATCAGAATTTCCTGAAGAAGTAATTGCTGATAGTGATGTGGAGGAAACATATGATGAATAGCCAAATTATTGCTATATGGGGGAGTCCTTCTAGTGGAAAAACTACAACCAGTGTTAAACTTGCAAAAGCTCTTTCGGAAAAGAAGAAAAATGTGATTGTTGTGTTTGCAGATATCATAGTACCAACGCTTTTGACAATTCTTCCTACAGTAGATTCTGAAGGTAAATCTTTGGGAAGACTGCTGGCAGAACCGGAGTTAACACAGGAAACCATACTAAAAAATCTTATTACTATGAGAAAAAATGATTATATTTCCTTTCTTGGCTATGGTAAAGCTGAAAATAAATTTACTTATGCAAAATATTCAAAGGATAAAATAATTGATTTTATGGTGCTTCTTAGACATCTTTCAGATTATGTTATTATTGACTGCTCCAGTATTATCACGGATGATCTTTTTACAGCAATGACATTAGAGATAGCAGACAAGGTTTTAAGACTCAGCTCATGTGATATAAAAGGCTTATCCTATATGAGCTCATATTTACCATTATTGTCAGAAAGGCGATTCGGGATTGAGAAACATATTAAAATTTTATCCAATACAAATGATTCAATGCTCAAGAGTGAAATGACGGAAAGTTTATCAGGGATTGATTTATATATTCCTTATGTAAAGGAACTCTCAGACCAATATTTATATGGAGAGTTATTTCAAACATTAACAACAAAAGGATCTAAGGCATACTCCAATGCAATAGATAAGCTAATGAAAGGAGTATTCAATGAATAATATTTTCAATACAAAATCAAATGAAAAAATATTCTCAGACATACTTAAAGAAGTGCAAGAGCATGTCTCGAATAAATATTCCACTCTGATATCTAATCATCCAGATAAACAGAAAGATCAGCTAAAATCATATATTAATAAATATCTTCAGGACAATGGGCTAAGCTGCTCAGGATTTGATTTTGATGAACTTGTTGAAAAGCTCTACTCAGAAATGGCAGAGTTTTCTTTTTTAACAGAATATCTTTTTTCAAATGATGTTGAAGAAATCAATGTTAATCAATGGAACGATATTAAAATCACATATACAAACGGACAAGTTATTCCAACAAAGGAGATTTTTAATTCACCTGACCATGCAATGGATGTGATTAGAAGGCTATTACATCATTCAGGTATGATACTGGATTATTCTCAGCCGGTAATCGTCGGGCACCTTTCAAATAAGATCAGGATTACTGTTTTTGGACCTCCGGTTATTGATAAGGATAAGGGAATAGCAGTTTCAATAAGAATTGTAAATCCTCAAAAGCTTTCTAAAGATGAGTTCATCAAATATAGTACTGCGACAGAAGAAATGCTGGATTTCCTAAGCCTGTGTTTAAGATATGGGATAAGTGAATGTATTACCGGATCAACTAGCTCCGGAAAGACAACCATCATGAGCTGGCTTCTATCTACAATACCATGTGATAAAAGAGTCTTCACAATCGAAAATGGTTGCCGTGAATTTGATTTAGTAAAGGTTGACGAAAATTGTAATATTGTAAACAATATAGTACATACAGTAACAAGATATAGTGACGATAGAACACAAAATGTAGATCAGGAGATTCTCTTGGAAAAGGCACTGACAGCAAATCCGGATGTCATTTGTGTAGGAGAGATGAAATCAGCAGAAGCATTTGCAGCACAAGAAGCAGCTAGAACGGGGCATGCCGTAATAACTACAACTCACGCGAATTCCTGCATTGCAACTTACTCACGTATGACGACCCAATGTAAAATGAAGTATGATATTGATTATGAAACATTAAATAACCTTGTTACCGAAGCATTCCCAATAGTTGCATTTACAAAGAAACTAGAGGACAACTCCAGAAAAATTATGGAGATAACTGAATGTGAGATATTCCCAGATGGGAGTAGAGAAATAAGAACGTTATATAGATATGTGGTTAGAGAAAATCAATTTATAAATGGAAAATTAAAGATTATTGGAGAATTTGAAAAGGTTAATATTATTTCAGAGAGTCTTCAAAAAAGGCTCTTGGAAAACGGCGTGCCTATGGATTCCCTTGAAAAATTCTTAAAAGAAGGTGAAAATTAATGACAGGAATGATTTTGATTGCCTTTGTTCTGATGATTTTAGGTAGTTTTATTTTATTTGATATTAATCCTTTTGATTTTGCAGATCAATTAATAAAGCCATTTCAAAAGAAAAATACCAGCATAAAATTAAAGATTCATGAAATAACAAAAGAGAAAAAGGTTAAAGGGATTAAAAAAATCATATTGGAAAACAAAGACGTTCTCGAAGCTACTGATAAAGAAGATAAATTTTCTTTGCTTTGCGTTTCATCCTTTTTTCTATTTATTCTGGGAGCACTTATCGCGATTGTGATAAATAATCCATTTGTTGTACCGGTTCTCGCAGTTGGATTTGCTCTTTTTCCATTTGCTTATGTTATGCTCTTAGCTAACAAATGGAAAAAAGAACTGAATGCCGAATTGGAAACAGCTCTATCTATTATTACTACTTCATACTTAAGAAGCGAAAATATTATATATGCAATTGAAGAAAATATAAGCTATATTAATCCCCCGGTAGCAGATGTATTTAAAAGCTTTCTCTCGCAGACAAAGCTAATCAATTCAAATATTAAATTAGCTATAGAAAATCTAAAACCAAAGATTGATCAAGCAGTATTTCATGAATGGTGTGATGCTTTGATTGCATGCCAGGAAGATAAGAATATAAAGGTAACATTAGTCCCGATAGTGACGAAGCTATCAGATCTGAGAGTTGTCAGTGCTGAACTTGATTTCATGCTATATGAGCCCATGAAAGAATTTATCACAATGGCGATTCTTCTTGTTGGAAATATTCCTTTAATGTATTTCTTGAATCGTTCATGGTATGAGTCTTTGATGTTTACTATAGTAGGGAAAATAGTATTATCTATATGCGCTTTGGTGATTTTTATTTCTCTTATTGCAGTGATTAGGTTGACAAAACCGATAGAGTATAAAAGGTGAAATATGGTGCATGAAAATAGAATGCTTGGAGGTAAAAAATGATTATCATTATAACCTTATTTATGTGCTCCTTTTCATTAGGAGTTTTTTTAATTTTGTCAGACTATTTAAAAATACCCAAACTGAAAACTTCAAGAGCAATACTTAGTATCAGTAAAAGAGAAAAGAAAAGGATCAAGAACTTAGAGGTTTTCATCTTGGATCTATCAAGTAAGTTTTCAAAATACATTAAACTTGATGACTACAAAAAAAGAAAGCTAACAGCAACATTAAAATCAGCTGATATCAAACTTTCACCAGAAACCTATATTTCAAAAGCTTGGATAAAAGCAGGTCTTGTACTAATAAGTATAATTCCTGCTTTATTTATTTTTCCGATTCTTTCTCCTCTAATATTATTTTTATCAATAGCTGTCTACTTCAAAGAAATTCGTAGTGCAGACAAAATCTTAAAAGCAAGGAGAGAAGAAATAGAGTGGGAGTTACCCAGATTTGTTTCAACACTTACTCAGGAACTTAAAGCCAGTCGTGATGTATTATCAATGCTTGAAACTTATAAAAAGAGTGCTGGTAGAGGTCTAAAGAAAGAACTTGATATTACAATTGCAGATATGAAAAGTGGGAGCTATGAATCTGCACTAACACGATTTGAGACAAGGCTTGGATGTTCAAGCCTTTCGGAAGTAATAAGAGGACTAATTGGAGTCCTACGTGGTGATAATGGGGTAATGTATTTTCAAATGCTTTCTCATGACTTAAAGCAACTCGAGTTTCAACGATTAAAGACCATTGCTCAAAAGAGGCCAGGTAAGATCAGAAAGTATTCTTTCATGATGTTAGGATGTTTTATACTGATGTACCTGGTAGTGATGGCTATAGAAATTATTAAGTCAGTAGATCAAATGTTTTGAGGGGGTGATGTGAGTTGATAAAAATCTTAAAATCAAAACGTGGGGAAGGATACATAGATACAGTTGTTATTGTCATGGTAGCCATGCTTGTAATTGCTTTTACAGTAAGAATATTCCCGATATTCTTAGCTAAGAATCAGTTGAATATTTTTGCTAATGAACTATGCCGAGAAGCAGAATTATCCGGGAGAATAGGAGCTGAAGTTACATTAGCGATACAAAGATTGGAGGATGATACTGGACTGAAGCCAACAATAGCTTGGACAGCACGATATATTTCTGGAACGAATCGAATCCAGTTGGGTAATGAATTTACTGTAACTGTATCTCAAGAAGTGGATATCGGATTCTTTACATTCGGCTCTTTTCCAATAAACTTGACTTCAAAAGCATCGGGTAAGTCGGAGGTGTACTGGAAATGATAAAATTAAGTAAAATCCTTCATCAGAAGAATGGGAATGGAGTAATATTAGCTTGTGTTATTGTTTTATCGTTAATTCTTACCTTTTCTGTAATTTCTGAGTATTTAAGATTACAAATGATAGCTAAAGGTATAAGAGATGCTCTTCAATCTTCTATAATATCCGTTGCAACTATTAATTATGATGATGTTTACAATGGCCTTATAGAGGGATATTCAGGGGGCTACACCTTGTCATCCCAAGATCAATGGCAAGAGAAAATAGATAAAGGGAGTATTTATTTTCAATTAGATCAGCTATTAGGTTTAAAGAATGAAGGTGGATATCACATAAAACATACTACGAATGCATATGAATATCGGCTTTCAGACCTAAAAGTAAGTATCATTAATGCTTCTTTAGCACCCAGTAAATCTTCGAATACAAATAACTTTAAAGCGGAGGCATACATCAAACTTGAAGTACCTATAGGTTTTGGGTTTGATATGCTGCCACCACTTGTAATCAATCTTCGTGTCAACGCCGGATATACACCAAAGTTTTGACATTGAAAAATTTTCCAAATAGTAGTATGATTTAATAAGACGAAAAAAGAGGTGAGCTTAAGATGAAACGAAAGAATATAGGAGTTATCCTATTATTAGTCATTTGTGTGGTGCTGGGGAGCCTGATAATCTCCTCAATTAATGATAAAGATAAAGAATTGGTAGGAAATGAAAAAAATGATCAAGAAAATGCTTTGATTAACCCAGATGAGATGGCTGGAAATATTGAAAATAATGATGATGAGTTGCAAGAAAATAGCATAGAGAATATATCATTTGATGAGGTTGATACAGATGATGAAACCTCAGATTTAGGAAACGATCAAAATAAAGATATAAATCAACTTGATAATAATAAACAAGAAGATAATAAAAATGTAACAGAGCCACAATCCGAGCAGACTAATGATGATATAAATGATGAAGTACAGATTGTGCCTGATTCAGAAAATCCATTTATAAATGCTGGGAATCAAGGGGAAACAGAAGAGATTGATGGATCAGATCTTGGAGAAGGAGAATGGGGTAGTGGAGATAAGTTTTAAAATTTAAAGAAATTTTGAGTAGCCTTAAGGGGCTATTTTTTTATTGTTTAAAAGGAGGTTATTTATGAGTATAGTAAAAAAATCATTACTATTTTTCATTACTATTTTATTATTTACATCAACACTTGTTTTTGCAGATGATAATGCTACAAGTGGTGATGGTGGGACAAGTAATGCGAAAAACGATAAAGGTTTTTACCGTGGCAGTGAATATATGTATAAAGTTTCAGTGTATATTGGATTATCGGATCAAGCTGGAAAGAATGGAGAATTAGATTCAGATTTCATGATGATTGGAAATTCGCCAGTTTATATTAAACCTGAACACTTTAGCTTACAAAGTAACATTTCTTATGCGGTTTATTCAAAAATAAACTATCAAAATGGTGCTCCGTTAGTGTCTAATAATAACAGGATTGTAATAACAGATAATCCACCTCCAATACCAATAACTAATGGTGGAAATATAGGAAGCGTTAAATCATATTTTGGAGACACAAAAACACTAATTGGTTTAATTGATGCATTTGCAATTCAAAAAGGCACTTCTCGTGAAGGATCAGTATCTAATATTCATTTTACAATCAATGGAGAAAAGAAAAAACTTCCACCAGAAGAAGTGCTGCCAATAAAAACTGATGGAATATACCAAAACAAAGTTCCTTGGGTAATCGTTTATGAACCGGTTATCATTTCATATTTAAAGGATAAAACAACTTCATTAGCGTTCACAGCTTCAGAATATGCCTTAGCTCAAAAGCTGGGGTATTTTAATTTTAAAGCAGGATCAGATGGACAATACATCTCAGGAATGACCCATTCAGATTTACCAAACTCTATTGTCTTGGAAGAGAGTTGGTTTGGTTATCCTGTCATCTCTGCTTTACCCGATAATGTCAAATGGAGTGAAGATCGAATCATTCAAGGCGGTGGCTGGGGAATGAGGATGTTAAAAGCAAACACTTCTAACGATACCATGTATGACTATAACTATCGTGTGGATACAGATGTTATCACATCCGTAAGGGTTTATGCAAAGGGTGATCGCATCACACCGGATAATAAAGCATATATTGCTTTTAATATCAACGGTAAAACAACATCAAAATCAATAACAATACCTGAAGGTAGCTCTCAACTTGTCTTTATTAAATGGCCTACACCAACGTCCCCTCAAATGGTTAATATATCAGTTGAAATAAGTGGAAATGCTGCAGCCAAATTTGATAACAATGCAAGATCAGCAAGTTTTACAGCAAAAGTAGAAGATCTAAATAAAAACATACCACCAAATCCAACCGCTAACGATAAAAAACCTTATGATTACAGTATTCTTTCTGTACCAGAAAAAACTCAAAAGGAAACAGCAACTTGGGGAGAATGGGAATGTGAATGGGTGGAGAGCAATGGGGGTCATGGTGGAGATTGGAAGTATACATGGAATTCTTATACTGCAAGCCTATCAGCATCAATGACTATCAAACCTGATGCTAAAGTACCAACAGCAACATCAACTACAATGAAGTCGGGTTATGGTATTAATCAGAAGGTTTCAGTCAATCTTAATTCCAATGCACCGAACTCCAATATCACGCCAGCACAAACTTCAATAGCATATTACCCTGAATTCAACTACATAGGTTATTGTCGAGTGATGGATCTCATAAAATCAGGATATTCGGCATCTTTTGAACTAAAAGAAAATAAATACTCAACCTATAACAGTAGAGTGCATTTTACGCCGGTATGGTTTCCAAATGGGACATATCAGGCTTATGCAGAGGTTATTGATGTATGGACACCGGCAGGAATGTTATCTTGTAGTCTAACAGATTCTATAAACATTCAAGGCAGTTTGTATGATGATTGGCATATCGGACCAAGAAATTAGAAGGGAGAATTTAAATGAAAGTATTAATTGTAGAACCTCATAAAGAGCCTTATGAAAAGGATATTGATAAAAGTCTAAGTAGTATGCAAAAAGTTGTAGGAGGTTTGATTGAACCGGTAGATTTGGATGAAAATGCTACAATCGTTTGTAATGAAGAAGGAAAATTGATGGGATTAGAAGGAAATAGACGTGTCGGAAGAGATATTATTGCAGGCACGTTTTTTATTGCCGGAACTAATGATGAAGGTGAATTTGTATCACTTACTGATGAACAATTGAAAGCTTGTAAAGAACGATTCAATAAACCTGAAGAAATATTACCTGAAGAAGTGGAAGATTCCATTTTTATTGAATTTTACTCTTGTGAAGGTGATGATGAAGAAATGGAATTTTGAAAGGGGAAGAACATGAATCCTAAAATATTAATCATAATTATTTCAATATGCATAGTGGCTATAGTTGTCGCTATGCTTTTTTTTAAGAAAGAAGAAAAGAAAAATAGCAAAATAAATCCAGAGAAAAAGACGGCCAATGAATTTGTGAATGTTAAAGATATTAGAGATAAATTCTTATATACCTTAGATGGCAATGTTATTACTTATATTAAGATTCATTCTATAAGTATTGATTTACTTAGTGACCGTGAAAAAAGGCAGCTGTCAAGAACCTTAACTGCTGAACTTTCCAGTGAAAGAAAGATGTTTAAATTTCTTGCAGTTTCAAGACCTGTAGATATTTCACCATTGATTAATGAGTATATAGAAATCTTGTCAAATATAAATAATCAAAAACAAAAAGAACTATTGAGAAATGAAATGATGGTGATGAGCAATTATGCTTTATCTGGTGAAGTGGTTGAAAGACAATTTTATATTATGCTTTGGGAAAAAATCGAATCAGATATTGAACAGGATTTAGCAAAGAGAGCTAATGAGATGGTATCAAAGTTTGAGAACAGTAACATTCGATGTGAAATATTAAAACAGCAAGAAATTGTTAGACTTTGCAATCTTATTAATAATCCTACTTATACGTATATTGAGGATGTTGAGTTTGCAAGAACTTTTCCGATATTGAATTAAAAATGCAGATATTTATTATTAGAAATATTGGAAATGTATGGTATTATATAAATGGAGATTAAGTAGATATTTTGTCTAATTGTGGAAAGTTAAATATGATTTATATAAGGCGGATAATCAGAAATTAAATTATGTATTGATTAAGTAAATAAAAGTTGCGGCAACAAATAAGAAAATTGAGGCGAAAAGAATAAGGTCAAAAAAGGGGTAGGGGAACTATCAAATTTCGATGAGTATAGAGTGAAATATATGTGCAAATAGTCAGCGGTCCCTTTACATTACTAGATCATTACAGATAATAACCCCTTTAGACTCATTATAAAGTTATTGCCGACATAAGTCGCAAACACCTTAAAAAAGGAAGTATTGACGACATACGTCGTGAATATATAAGATAGACAAAACTTTTCCTATTAAAAAGAAAGAGAGAGAGTGTTTATGGGGCAATCAAATTTAAATCCATTCTTAAGAGAAGGTTTAGATATCATTTTTGTAGGATTAAACCCAGCAAAAGGATCTAGTGATAAAAGACATTATTTTTCCGTTAATCAAGCATTTTGGAATCAATTATTTGATAGTGGACTAATTTCTGCAAGGGTTGATAAGAATTATGCTGATGAAGTCGTATTCGGAACAAGTGAAATCAATTATTGTAATTGGTCATATGGTATTACAGATTTAATTACATCTATTGCTGAGAGTAATAGTAATTTAATTTCAGTTAGTGAAGATGATTGCAATAGATTATCTGATTTGATATGTGCATTTAAACCTAGAGCTGTAATTTTATTGCACCAAAAGGTAGTTAAACATTTTTTAGAATCACTTAAGATGGATGTACCTAAAGCTAATGTTGGTCAGTTAGGTAATTTGATTGATGGCTGCAACTCTATGTTTTTTGCAATTGGGTTTCCTCATGGTAATACAATACCGTCTAAAGATAAAGTGGATAATTATATTCAAGTTAAAGAATTTCTTTTGAATAGATAAATAGAGGTCCGCGGTAAAAGCTTCGTCTAACAGCGTATTTCCAACACAACGGATAGCGGTAGAATTGTTGCGTCGTAAATATGTGGAACGTTATGATAAATTCAATTTAGGAGGTATGACATGCTAGAAAGTTTAGAAAAGTGTCCTAGTAAAACAGAGGAATTAAGTGCAGAGCTAATTGAGAAGTACGTATTGCCGCTTTTTAGTGGGGCAGAACTATCGGGCTTTAAAGAATCTAATAGAAGAGAAAAATGTGTATCTTCTGGGAATGGGTATAAATATCTGTTTATTAAGTTGAAAAGCAATGATTCATATAGGCTAAAAGTTATGCGAGCTCAGCCATTTTTAAAAGACGACAAAAAACTACTTGAGCTAATAATAGACGAGTTTGCCAAAATATCTGATCTGGATATTGAAAATATATATAAGGAAAAGCTTTATCTTAATGCATTGGAAATAGCTATTAGTAAAAATCTTGCAGATGGTTTTAGCGAAGTCCTGTCAAGAATTATTAATAAACTATCAAATTGGTCGGAACGTACTTATGAAGGTGGAAGAGTTTCGTTTGGGTTTATTGTTGATTTTGAGAAAGAAAGTACTGAATCTCCAAAAAGGAAAAAATTTTTAGACTTTGATGAGATTCTTGGAGATGATTTTTCAGCAGTATTAACAGATGGAGTACTATCATGGATGGTTTTTGATAAGAATGGAGTTGCACTTAGTCATGAAGTTCACCAGCCACTAACTGATCAGGATATTCTATGTCCTTTACGATTTGGAAGTTTGGCAAACACTACGTCTGAGAAAAGGGTTGGTATTGTTTTGCTTTCGAATGGTGAAATTCTTTTGATCAAAAATAAGGAATTGAAGTTAGCTAAGAGAAGAGGTGCATGGAGAAGTTTTCATCACGAAGCCACAATGAAGCAAATGACCGCTAACTCGAGTTATACCAACGATGACATAATCAAAGCGATTTATTTGACTTCATTGGATGTTTCCTTTGGAAGGAGTGGAGGGTGTATTTGTTATACTAGAAAATCTTCCGAAACAAAACTATATCAAGCAAAAGTTATAGACGATAAAGATTTATTGGTAAGAGAAGAAAGCATCAAATCAACTACGATTTGGAAAATTGTAGATGGGCAGAAATTTAACCATTTAGAAAGAAAGTTAAGACAAGAAATTATGGGCATTGATGGAGCAACTATAATTGATCACGAAGGAAAGGTTATAACTTCTGGTTCAATAATAAGCATACCTTCTGGAAGTACAGGCGGAGGTCGTCTCGCAGCAACAAAAGCACTATCTAAGTATGGAATAGCAATTAAAATATCGGAAGACGGAATGATACAGGGGTTCCGTCATCCGGAACATAAGGATGTCATCAAGTTATTCTCCATAGCCTAAATTGAACATCTCATAACACGAGTATTCACGTAAAGGTGCGGTAGGGATAGTTTTTAAGGTCACGCCGCACCACATGCCCCCAGTCACAAGACTTGCAATTAGGGATGTTAAATAGGATGAGCAAGTTTGCGTCAGCCATAGAACGGACGGGCACGTCGGGAATACCGGGAACGTTAGACAAAAAGCAACTATTGTTGCAAGAAGGAGGAAGGAGGAACATTATTTGGTAAAGAAAGCAATTGAAAAGTTAAATACAAGAATAGATAGACTTATTAAAGATGGAGAATTTGAGAGGGATAAAAATAAAATCAAATACAAAAACAAACTTATGTTTTCATTTAATAATAAATATATATGGTATAACAATTGGAGATATTATCCAGATAGAATTGAATCAATTGTGAAAGACACTTTGAAAGTTACAATATTCATGGAAGGTAAAAACTTTGAGATACTTGGTAGCAATATTGTTAATCCGCCCAAATCAGCTAAAATGATTGCAAAAACATTTGAGAAACTTACGGGCATTGGAATTAATCATATTTCTATTGGTGTACAAAAGGATAACTTGAGAGATAGTACATTAAAAATTACTAAAAAAACATATGATATGCTTAATGAAATTCTTAAAGAAGAAGGTAATGATAAGGCTGTTCGAATTAATAATAGAGTGTCTCCGATTATTAGGAATATATTTAATGTACATACTGAGCATGAAAACTCAAACAGAAATTACTCTTTATTACTGAAAGAAATAATTGAAAGTGGTAATTATACGCAAGAAGATGTAGTTGCATTTGCAGATAAAATTAGCAGTGGTTATAAAAATACGATTGTAATTGAAAAGCAGATTAAAAAGCAAACTCAGTGGTTGATTGATACTATGCAGTTAATTGTAGATGAGGCAGTTCTGGATAAATCGAAAGCTCAAGAATTAGGAAGTATCCATTTTATGTACACTAAAAATAGTATTAGCGGACCAGAAGAACTGATGGAAAAAATTTTAACAGATTACGGTAGAAATATTTTTTTTGGATCTCCATTTTTGATAAATACAAATAAGTACGTTACAAGTAGAAAGCAAATATCGAACTCCCAATTTGATATTTTACTTGTAAATCAATTTAATGACCTGGAAGTAGTAGAACTTAAAAGACCAGATAAACCAGTATTAAGTTATGATCCGAGTAGAGGTAAATTTTACGCTTCTAGAGACTTATCTATAGCTATATCTCAAGCCGAACGATATTTATCTGCGGTTATTAGAGATAATGATGACGAATATTTGATATGCGGAAAAAAAATTAGAGAATATTTGAATGATATTATTGGTGGTACTACTAGCATTGAGATTGTTAGACCAACAGCATTGATAATTTTAGGAAGTCACCAGACTGTTACAGAACCTTATGATAAGCTAAACTCAAAAATAAGAGAAAAGGTTGCTGAAGAAGAATATATTCTAAATGGATTATTAGCATATAAAGAGTTGAAGAATGCTCTGAAAAATATTCAAATAATGACTTATTCAGAATTAATTGAAAATGCAAGATTAAGGTTGTCATAATTGCTCATCGTCTAACAGCTTATTTTCACACCAGAGCTGCCATGATGCTTTGAAGAAAATGATAGATAATGAACGCGTAATACAGGATCTGACAACTTGAAACTTTGTTTAGCTGATTTCGTCGACAAATAGATAATTTTCTAGATTTGGAGAATTATATTATTTAGAGAAATAAGAGGGGTTGCGATGAAGTGGGATTGAAGGGATGTTAATGCTTGTTAAACAAAAATTATTTAGTTTATAATACAAAGAACTGTGAACCGTAGTGAAAACTGCGGTTTTTTTAAGTTGAAAAGGAGGATTTTATATGAGAAAAAGGCAAGACCAAAGTTCAGATATCAACAATACATTGTTAAACATTATCACACCTATGGGTTTGGAAATTAAAAGAAATAGCCTTGTTATTGGGGAAAATTCCGGAAAAATCTATGGGATGGTAAAATATCCTCAAAAGGTAGATTATGGTTGGTTATGCAAACTAACTAATATACCGGGAACGATTGTCAGTGTTACGTTTAAACCCATTGATCATAGTACATTTATTGAAAGCCTTTCCAAAAGTGTTATTCAAAATCGTGGGGCATCAGAAAGTGCAAGAGATCCTTTGATCCAGAAAAGAGCAGAGAGAGCTGCTATTGATGGAGAAAGAATAATGGTGCAGATTGATCAGCATGGAGAAACAGTAGGACTTATGAGCATCAATATTATGCCAATTGCAAAAGATGAAGAAGCTCTTCAGAAGTTAAGCGGAAAAACGGAAAGCATCTGTGCAATGATTAAATGTAAACCCAGGTTGTTGGCAAATCTTCAAGAAGAAGCATTCAAAATGATTTCTCCTTTTTATACAAGTGAAGAAAGTATTGCACAGATCTGTGAAAGAATTGTTCCGTTGTCTACTTTTGTAGGTGGCTTTCCATATTCAAGTTCCGGTTACAATGACGGTACCGGTTATTTTTTTGGAAGGGATTTAGGTGGTGGATTAGTTATATTAGATCCATGGAAGAGAGGTAACGATCGAACCAATACCAACATTGTTATTATGGGGGTAGCTGGAGTTGGTAAATCTACTGCTGTCAAACATATAGCTTTATCAGAATACATGAAAGGAACAAAGATCATCTTTATAGATCCAGAAAGGGAGTATAAAGAACTCTGTGAGGCTTTAAATGGAGATTGGATCAATGCAGGTGGTGGATCAAATGGTAGAATTAATCCATTGCAGATTAGACCGACACCTACAGATGAAAATGATGAAGTATACAGAGATGAAGGGCATGGAATGGGTGATATGGCTCTCTATATAAAAAATGTTGAGATATTCTTCAATCTCTATCTTCCATCTTTAACGGATATTCAAAGAGCAATACTAAAGGATACACTTATTGAGCTATATCATAATTTTAATATTACATGGGATACGGATATAACAAAACTTAATAGTAAGGATTTCCCAGTGTTTAAGGATTTATATGATCTGATTATAAAGAAGGCTGAAGAAAAAGAGAAATTAAGAAAAGAAGTAGAACAAAATGTATATTCTGATTTAGCTTTGCTATTAAAGGATATCGCACTTGGATCTGACAGCTTTCTTTGGAATGGATATAGTACTATTCAGACAAATACAAGATGTGTTTGTTTAGACACACATGATCTTCAAAATACTTCAGATAACATTAAAAGAACTCAATACTTTAATCTTCTGACTTGGTGTTGGCAGCAAATGAGTAAAGATAGAAATGAAAGAGTTTTATTAATTTGTGATGAAGCCTATCTGATGATTGATTCAAATGTGCCTCAAAGTTTAGTGTTTCTCAGAAATGTAGAAAAGAGAGCAAGAAAGTATGAAGCTGGAATTGCGATTATAAGCCATTCTGTAGTAGACTTCTTAGATCCTAATATCAAGATGTATGGTCAAGCTCTTTTAGATATTCCATGCTTCAAAATTCTAATGGGATGTGATGGTAAAAATCTAATTGAAACTAAGGAACTTTACAATCTTACAGATGCTGAAGAAGAATTGTTAGCAAGCAAGAAAAGGGGTAATGCTCTTGTCATGATTGGCTCTAAAAGGTTGCATGTTATCTTTGAGATCCCGGAATATAAGTTTGAGTATATGGGTAAGGCTGGGGGGAGGTAAATATACTACTATGGCAATTTATGGTATGATGATATAAGTAACAATTATGATTAAAATAAAAAAATAAATTTTTATTGTTAGATAGTGTGAAAAGAGATTATATTATTTTGAGGTTTGAAAATATGCTAAGTAAAAAAGGAATAGACAGTATACCAACTCTAATTAAAGAATTATATTCTATTGTAGATTCTTTGGAAGAACATTTTCCTGATAAAAAATTCACTCCGGATGGGCATTTGGTAGGCAGCATAGGAGAAGTGTTGGTAGCATACCATTATAATTTGGAGTTATTGAAATCTTCATACGAAACACATGATGCAATTACTAAAGATGGGAAGATGGTTCAAATAAAGGCAACTCAAGGCAATACAATTGGTATAAGGAGTAACCCCGATTATTTAATAGTAATTAAGATTTTACCTGATGGTAATTTTGAAGAATATTACAATGGTATCGGTGATTTAGCATGGAATGAATGTGGCAAAATGCAAAAAAATGGACAACGAAGTATATCGTTAAGTAAACTAAGAAAGCTTATGAATAAAATGGATAAAACTATGATTAAAAAGTGTTTATAATAAGTAAATTGAGAGTACATTAATGTAATCTTTATTATAATTGGAGGTGATGGGTGATAATTCATCTAAAAATAGTCTCAATGGTTACTCAAGGAACAATAGATTTAATTAAAGACGAAGAATCAAGAAAAAGAATAATGATCATCACTATGGCACCGCTAATAACGGTGCTTTTAATTTTAACTTTTTTTGTATATATCCTATCTAGTCCAGTATCTTTCATTATGGAATTTTTTATGGATGATGCAACCAGAGCAGCGGTAAAAGAGTTTAAAGCGGCTAATGATGCGATTGTTGAATTACAGATAGGAACATTAGTCTTTAATGGGGACTATCCTATGCCGGTGACAGGAGAAATGACGAGTCCTTATGGCTATAGGATTCATCCGGTAACAGGAGAATATAAAATGCATACAGGTATAGATATTCGTCCTGAATGGCATACCCAAGTAAAATCAATAGCATATGGAAGAGTAGTTAAGATTGGAATTGATAATGGCTATGGGCAGTACGTGATTATATTTCATGATACTGAAGAAGATCCATTTTATTCAGTATATGCTCATTTATCGAAAGTCTATGCTATTCAAGATCAAGAAGTTAATCAAGGCAGCATCATCGGACTTGAAGGCGGTGATCCAGAGTTAGACCCTATGCCAGGATTATCAACCGGTCATCATTTGCATTTTGAAATTAGAAAAAAATTAAGTAAACAAAGTCACGTTGACCCAATGGGATATTTAATTGATACATGTACCGATACAGAAGGAAAGGAGAATCAGTTGAAATGAAGAAGATGTTAATAATAGAATTGGTAATTTATGCGGTTATTACAATAGCTGGAATCATTCTTATGTTTACTTATAAAGAGGAAAGAATTGAATTCACTATTCCTTCAGATTTTACGGTACAGGAGGAATCACAAGATGCTTTTATACCTATCCAGTAATCAAAATATTGGAATATTTGACTTTATAGCTAAAGAACAAGGTATTCTAATTAAGAAATTATCAGGTGAATTTAATCTAAAGCAATTTGTACTACGAGATATGAGAAATCTAAGTCATTGCACATATATTGCGATAGACCTTAGGGCATTAAAAGATACTGAAGATGAGCTTATAGAAGCAATAACTGCTTTCAAGTCCATGTACGATTCAAGAATAATTATTTATGCTGAAGGTTTCAAACAAGGAAATTTTCTTCTTGAAAAGCTTGTTGAGAATGATATTTATAATATTGTAACAGCTATATCCATAGATAAAATACAATCTGAAATATTAAAATGTTTAAGCTCTGAAGGAATGAATAGACAAGATGCCATGAGATTTAGAAATGAAATTTCAGGTGAAGAGCTAATTAATAAATACACATTCATATGTGAGAACATTCAGATAGCAGTTTTTGGTGTTGCCTCAAAAGTTGGAACCACCACAACTGCTATTAATTTAGCCAATTATCTTGCATTTATTGGTGCTAAAGTTTGCTATGTAGAAGCAAATAAGAATAATCATTTGGATGAGATAGCATCATTCTATAAATCGATGGTTAGAAATGATGATTCATATAAGTATATGGGGGTAACGTATTACAATACCTCAGCTCAATTTTCTAGGGATTATCATTGTATCATCTATGACATAGGGGAGTTGACTAAGGAAAAAAGAAGTATTCTGAGATCATGTAATATTAATATTTTATGTGGAACATCAAAGCCTTATGAGATAAGCACAGTGAAAGATATGCTTGGTATAATTGAAGGATTACCAGTAAATATATTCCTTTCTTTTGTACCAGAAAACTCAAAGCTTATATTGAAAAATATGTTTGATAGTAAAAGTAAAAAAGTCTATTTTCCTAATTATACACCGGATCTATTCGATTCAAAGAATAACGAAAATATCTATAAGGAAACTCTAAAAGACTATATTAATGAAAACTAAAGGAAGGAAGGAGGCTGCTATAATGACAAAAGCACAACTATTAAATCAGCTATACAATTCAGACTTGACAATGAGAGCAACACTTGTGATGAATTATCTTATCAATAGATCCAATGCAGAAATGACTTGCTTCCCAGCTATTAAAACCATTGCTAATGATTGCAATATATCAACAAGAACAGTTCAAAGAGCATTAAAAGATCATCTTGAATCTGAGCTAATTAAGAAAGATTCAAGATACAGAATAAATGGTGGTCAGAGTTCAAATCTTTATACTCTATGCATTATTGAAGAAATAGAAAAAGAGCAGCCTTCTTCCGGACAGAGAAAAAATACCGTTGATTCATCTTATTTAGAGAAGCAACTTGAAATAGATAATATTACTTTTGAAGATTACTATGAAGAGATAGTAGAAGAAGCTCCAATTGCAATTGATATGAATGTTTTTAAAGATAAAGAAGTTGGACAAATAATAAATTCAGGAATAATTTGTTTTAATGTAGCAAACATAAATACCCACTTAAATTCAGTTCTCTTAAATGTATGTCATAGGGAGGGTGACACTTTGGTGCCTCCATAGAACTATACAGTTTAAGGAATTGGTTATTGAAAGAAAGAGTATAATTATTCCTTAACCGGTCAAGAACTTTTGGTCAGCCTGTGTAATCTTTATGGCAAAATAAATAACCCAGATAGCACTGTACCGATTACAGATGCCATCTGGGATTGGTGTAGAAACAATATTCATCCTTATGATATTGACAGCCTTTGTGAAATGCTTGAAAGTGAGAAGTTAGCACACATCACTTACATGGATTTGATTCAGGACGATGCTACTTTCAGCATTAAGCGATTTATTAGGGACTTGTGCGATCTGGGGACTGTATTTGAATTATACTTCGCCTTATATAGATTGAAGTATTATGGTAATGTTGATTACGCAAGAAATCTATACTATGAAGGCAGGCTTTGCGACAGTCTCGCTTTTCTTGAACGATATTGGCAATACGTGGATGAGGGGGGAGTACAAAGCTCATATTTTAGAAGACTACAACGAGATTATGTTCAAAGTCATATGTTCCCGGATTTTCGTATGAGGTTAAAATTAGACAGAAAAAAAGGTAAAATCATGTATGGAGCCGACATTCAATCGGTTTTTGATATTTGTTGGTACACCTTTTCCAGAATGGTAGCTGACGTTGCACCGCCGGTTGATGAAGACCTTGACTATTTTGAATCGCAAGGCTCCATACTTTCCTGCCTTGTCTGTGGAAAATACTTTGTACGCCATTCGAGCCGTCAACTATATTGCGATAATCCAAATTGCCAAGCGGAGCGTAACAGAAAGAACAGACGAGCATGTTATGCTCGGAAGAAGTCTTCTGAAGCAGAAAACAAAGAATAAAAAACAGACCGCGCTACCTTACCCTGTTTTGGGGTAGCAACGAGGTCTGTTTTAATATGTGGTTATCCAAGTGCTTCTTTTATAAATACAATATCTTCCTCGGATAACACTGTAATTACTTTTAAGTGGCAGAAATGTTCCTGCAGTTGCTTTTCTAATTCTTCTTTGCGGCTATATGGGCCACTGATTTTAATAAGGTTATTATCTGCATCCTTGCAGAAGGCTGAGAAAATGGTCTTGTTCAATTGATCGCAGAACTCTTCATAGCCCAAATGTCCTTCTGTTTTAATAACTTGGCTTGCGGTATGTAATTCTTCCACTGTCCAGTCTCTAATCATGAGGCACCTCCTTCAGTAGCACATATATTGCGCTGATAGAAGAAATTAGCAAGCAAATAATCATTATTTCGTGATTGATTTGTGTGTCAGTAACAAGGCAATTATATTGCTACTTGCCATAGCAAATGCTATAATGAGAAAAATGGAGGTATGAGCAAATGACCTTTGATGAAATTCTTAAAAAAATCCGCAAGGAACTTAATATAACTCAGGAACAGCTTGCCCGTGAGTTAAACGTCAGCTTTTCCACTCTAAATCGTTGGGAAAACAATCGAAACACACCAAGCAAGCTTGCACGAATGAGGCTTGCTGAATACTGTACTAAGAAAGGCATTTCCTCGGATATTATCTCCGAGCTAGAGCGCGCTCAATATACTATCAAAGGAACAGGAGTAATAAATTATGATGATAACAACCAGTAACTTCAAAGAAGTACTAAAACATATTGGCTTCGAACAGCTTAAAGGTAAGGATAAAGATATTTGGCTTAAGTCGTACCCGGCATGTGAACTTCGGGTTGACTTTAAAAGCAGCTTACTAATTTATCCTGAAGATAAAGGGTTTATCGTCAATGAGCGGCAGACCTGTAATTTTAGTGC
The DNA here is from genome assembly GCA_016278615.1 of Clostridia bacterium. Taxonomy (GTDB): domain Bacteria; phylum Bacillota; class Clostridia; order Peptostreptococcales; family JAAYPU01; genus Soudan-22. Next base: position 41,021 of record JADQBM010000113.1, read on the forward strand.
GCTTGAAAACTTTGTTGTATTCGAGTGTGTCGACCGCTTATTTTCTAAAGGATATAAACCGGAACATATAGAGTTAGAACCGAAGTGGAAACTCGGTCATGGTGCAAGCGGTGGCAGAGCCGATATTCTCGTCAAAGATAACAACGCTAATGCACTACTCATCATAGAGTGCAAGACTTGGGGCGGTGAATTTGAAGCTGAATGGAAGAACATGAACCTTAATGGCGGACAGCTATTTAGCTATGCCCAACAGATTAAAAGTACTCAATTTTTGTGTTTATATACTGCAGGCTACAATGACGAAGTGACCTTATACAATAATCATATCATCACACTTAACGATAATAATGAGTATTTAAAAACCCTCAAAGAGCCTTTAGTGTTTGCAGATGCGACTGATGTTCAGACACTCTATAAGGCATGGTATGTCACCTATAATCATGAATATGAAACTACAGGGATATTTGAGGATACTCACCCAGCCTACGAAATCGGCAAGGCAAAACGCACCGCTTCTGATCTGCAAGACATCAATCATGATGATATACAGAAGAAGTATCATGGATTTGCGACAATTCTTCGCCAGCACAATGTATCAGGACGTGAAAACGCTTTTGATAAACTTGTTAATTTATTTCTCGCAAAAATAGTTGATGAGATGCAAAATCCGGAAGAATTGATGTTTTCTTGGCGTGGTGTAGCATTCGATAACTATTTCGACCTTCAAGACCGCATACAGAGGCTTTACCGTGACGGAATGCAAAAATTCCTTAATGAAGAAGTAACTTACATTGATAACGAGGATATTAAAAAAGCGTTTCGGCTTTTCAAAAATGACCCAGATGCAACACGTGACCAGATAGAGGAATATTTTCGCCAACTGAAATTTTACACTAACAACGACTTTGCGTTCCTCGATGTACATAACCAGCATCTTTTTTTACAAAATGCGGTTATATTGTTAAAAATCGTGCGGATGATTCAAGATATTAAGCTAAAAACTGAGGAGCAGAATCAATTTCTCGGTGACTTGTTTGAAGGATTCCTCGACCAAGGTATAAAACAGAGCGAAGGGCAGTTTTTCACTCCTACACCAATTGTAAAGTTCCTTGTATCCTCGCTACCACTTAAGACGCTTATTGAAGATAGCGTTGAACCATTGAATGTTATTGACTATGCTTGCGGCGCAGGGCATTTTCTAAACGAGTATGCCACTCAAATACGCGATTTTGTATCTGGTGAAAATCTGTCTGATTATTATGGACGAATTGTTGGAATTGAGAAGGAGTACCGTCTTTCAAAAGTAGCGAAAGTATCAGCATTTATGTACGGACAAGACGAGATACAAATCGTATATGCTGATGCACTTGCTGAGAATCCAATTATTCATAATGGTACATATAATTTGCTTATTTCAAACCCGCCCTACAGCGTCAAAGGATTTCTTGAAACGCTCACACCTGAAGAACGTGCTACATTTGAGATATTCAAAGTAATTGACAGTAAAAGTATCTACTCAAACAACTCAATTGAGGTATTTTTTGTTGAGAGAGCAAAACAATTGCTTGCTCCAGGTGGTGTTGCGGCGATAATTCTTCCGTATTCGCTCCTATCCAACAGTGGAGCGGTGTACACCAAGGCTCGAGAGACAATTTTACAGTATTTTGATATCGTGGCAATCACTGAGTTTGGAAGTGGAACGTTCGGCAAAACGGGTACGAATACTATCACATTATTTTTGCGCCGCAAAGAAGAAAACCCTGCCCTCGCAGAGCATTACCACAACCGCGTTAATGCATGGTTCAATGGAGATTTTGAGAAGGACGGGATATTTGTTGATTCTGATTTGCTGGAGGCTTACTGTCAACACATTGGCTACGACATAGATGACTATAAAGAATTGCTATGTTCTATACCCAGTGATGAGTTGCTTGATATGGATGAGTTCAAGACGTATCTCACTGCTTTTGATAATCTTGCAGAAACAAAAAAACGCAAAAAACAAAAAACGTTTAAAGCATTAAAAGCTGAAGAGCAACAAGCAGAATTAATGAAACGCTTTACATCATACATCCGTGAAATAGAAAAGGACAAGTTGTATTATTTTTTGCTCGCGTATAGCAATCCCCAAAACGTAGTTGTTGTAAAATCACCCTCTGGCACAAATGAAAGTAAGCTTTTTCTTGGATATGAGTGGAGTACCCGTAAAGGTTCGGAGGGTATAAAATACCTTGGGACTGCTACAAGTGATGATAACGATGACGAGACGCTTTCTCGACTAAAGGGTATTAAGAGTATACGGACACCTCTATTCAACCCTTCTGACCTTGCAGACATAAGCAAAATCAACACAATTATACGAGAAAATTTTAATGGCATAACTCAGGTTGAGAGCGAATTTGTGCAGCATTACCGTCTTGTTGATATGCTCGACTTTTCAGGTATCAAATTCGAAAAACAGATTTCTCTTTCAGCAGTAAAAATGAATGATATGGAGATAATTGAAAACTTTGATAGGTATCGGTTGAGTGATAAAAATCTATTTTCGCTCTCTATCGGAAAGCGTATTCTTAACACGCAGCTTGTACCTGACGGTGAGGTGCCCGTTTACAGCGCTAATGTATTCGAACCATTTGGGCGGATTAATGAACGACTAATAACAGACTTTAGCATTCCATCCATACTATGGGGAGTTGATGGAGATTGGCAAGTAAAATATCTTCCTGCTAATCAAGAGTTTTATCCTACTGACCATTGCGGCGTGTTGCGTGTGTTAACGGATAAGGTTCACCCACGTTGTTTAGCATGGGTATTGGACAATGCAGGTAAAAAGTACGGTTTCACGCGAACGCTCCGTGCCTCTATGCAAAGAATAGGACAATTAATCGTGCAGTTACCTAAAATTGATATACAGCTCGAAATTGTTGCTGCTTGGGAAGTCGTAGATACAGAGTATGAAAGAACACGTATGAGCGATGATGAGTATCGTCAGCGGATAGAGCAGTTGTTTAATGAGATTTCCGGCAAAGTGGAACGGCCAAAGTGATAAGCGGTTTCGCTGTTTCAATCGGAAAACGCATACTTGATACTCAGCTTTTCCCTGATGGTGAGTTAGCGCAAACGTATTTAACCCGTTCGGTTATATTAACAAACGCCTTATTGCTGATTTCAATATCCATGCCGGTATAGAGAGTCAACAGATCATTGCGGACTTTTACGTGTACTGATCTATGATACAGTTGCCCCTATTGTAAAGAATAGCCTGACTCTCATCATTCTAAAAGTAGAGGTGTATATGTGCCTATAAAGAAAGACTGCACAAAAGGTTTTATCCTTCGGTGCTGTCTTTACTTTCGAGTCTCCGCTTGAAGAGAGTCGGTCAAAAATTAACTTGTTTTCGTAAATCCCTTAGTTGAACTCCCTTTCAAGCGGCATCTTTTTTGACCTTTCGAGGTATCCGTTGAACTATGATTCGGATTAATTGTAAGAATCAAAAAAATATAAATGAGAAAACAAAAATCGATATGTCACTAACATATTATATATTCATAACAAAATAAAGAAGAATAGAGATAAAAACTCTGATAATAATTGACCAAGGTAAAACCTATCGAAAAAGGAAGAAGCTAAGAGGCTTGTTTTTTTTATTTTATATTAAAGTTAGGCAACGCATACAAAAATTATATATTCTTTTTTATATTGGCCTAAATTAATACAATAAAGCAACCATAAGCTCGGGAAATGCAGAATTATCTACAAATTTACCCTTGAATTATGGTATAATATAGCAAATTATTATTTTAAAGAGCGTTATTAATACAGGAGAAATAAAAAAGATAACTGGTCGCAGGGGGATAAAGATTATGGATGAACAGACTATTCAAGAAAAAATCAAAACAACCTTCATTAATGTAGTATCTGAATCCTTGAAATTTTCAGATGAGGAAGTTAACGAGATTGCGATAACAATATCATCGACTCAAAAGTCTGATAAGTTGGCGGAGAGTTTGTTAAAAAGTATTGGAGGTACTGCCGATGAAGATACTTAACCTACATATCCAAAAATTCCGCGGAATCGTGGATCTCAAATTAAATCTCAATGGAGAAAACGCCGTTATCTTTGGCCCAAATGGCGTGGGTAAAAGCGCTGTTGTTGATGCGGTGGATTTCCTTTTGCGTGGCGAAGTTTCGAGGTTAACCGGAGAAGGTACTGGCGACGTGTCAACAGCAAAGCACGGTCCCCACATTGGCAATCAACCTGAAGAAGCAAAAATTACGGCTACAATTCAGAGCATAACCGGTAAGACGTTTACTGTTGAACGTACAGTCGCTCAAAAAGACAGGGTAACAATCGATCCCGCGTACTCCTCCGATTTTAACGATATGGTTGCCTATGCTCAAAGTGGGGCTCATTGCCTTGCAAGACGTGAATTGTTGCGCTATATATTAACGACTCCTGCAACGAGATCACAACAAATTCAAATGTTACTTGATATTGCTGATACAAAAACCGTTCGCGACGCATTTACAAAACTTAAAAAGACTGCGGCAAGTAACTTAAAAGATGCGATAGATTCGATTAAACGTCATTCCACCGATTTTCGTACAAAGGTTAACGTAAACGCCGACGATCAGTTACTTGGAAATATAAATTCGCTACGAGCTGTCTTAGGAGGCTGTCCCCTTGCGTCTCTTGATGAAAGCTCTTTTACGAATGGCTTATTATATAGCGATACGAAGGAAAATACCGAGATAGCCAGTTGCATCCGCAACTTAGAAGAACTTGATAAGTATATACCAACGCTACGACCTGCACTTCAGGAAAAATTGCAAAATGTGCAGGATATTATACAAAAGGTTAAAAATGAATATACATCAATTGAAAATATAAATTATATTTCGCTTATAAAATCAGGGCTTGCACTACTTGACGGTACAGGCCGGTGTCCGCTATGTTTGCATGAATGGGCGTCCGAAGCCGAATTGCGCCAAATATTACAGGAACGAAAAGAAAAGAGTGAATCTCTATCCACTCTTCTTGATACATATCAAAATTCAGTTACAACTTTGTTAAATGAAATTTCAGCATACAGATCTAAAATCAATACGCTTCCTCAACAGCTAACAAAGTGGGACAATGGTTGCGCTGCTGAATTAGAAAATGAACTAAAGTCAATTGCAGCCGTATCTTTTCAAGATAATAATGCATATAAGAATTTCAGCAAAGTCCAGGAACTCATTATCGCTATCATAAATCAGAATTCGGATATACTTTTAGACCTTATTCAAAAGCAACTGGCGGTTTTACGTCCTTTAATTGATGAAAACAGTAAAATAAAAAGCGATGCATGGCAGGCTCTTAATGCGGCGAATGAGTTATTTACAAAAATTGGAGAGCTTAATAAGAAGTTGCCGACTATGAAGTTGGCGGCTGAGAAAGCTGCATTTTTGCTTGAAACGTATGACAATTCTCAAGCAATTGTACTGAATGAATTATTTGCTTCTATAAGTGACCGATTCACAGAATATTATAAAGCGATGCATATTGACGATGAGAAGGATTTCTCGGCTGTATTGAATAATGATGGCGCAGCCGTTAATATGAGCGTTGATTTTTATGGGCAAGGTCAATTCCCGCCAATGGCGTTTCACAGCGAGGGACATCAGGACAGTATGGGCATTGCCTTGTTTTTTGCTCTGATGGAAAAGCTGACAACATCAGAATCAGGATTGGTAGTTTTGGACGACGTCGTGATGTCTGTAGATATTGAGCACAGAAAGAACTTCTGCAGACTGCTAAAAAGGTTTTTCCCTGAACGGCAATTTATTATTACTACGCATGATACGGTATGGGCAAAAAATCTCGTTAATGAAGGCGTTGTTGAACGCAAAAACAGTATTCAATTTTTGTATTGGAATGTTACGGAAGGCCCCGTAATGGTAGTTGGACAAGATGTATGGAATACGAGTCGCGCGAAGGCTGATATTGATCTTCACGGAGCATCCGCTTTCTTCAGGAGAGAAATGGAATGCTTCTTTGAAAACATCTGTGATAAATTGCACGCACGCGTTCGTTATAATAACGTTCATAAATGGGATTACGGTCAATATATGAACGCAGCTTATAATGAACTACAAAATCTGATAAAAAAAGCGGAGAAGCAAGCACGAGATTTTAAGAACACAGAGGCGCTTGATCAACTCGGCTCTCTTTCCAACACATTAAAGACTCAAATCGCAGCAGTTACGGCAGACAACTGGGTAACAAATGCGCTTATACACTACAATCCAGCTTATGAAATATCAAAAACAGAGTTTTTAGCAGCGGTGGACGCATTGGAACAATTCTGCCATAGCTTTGAATGTTCTAAATGTAACGCCACAATAAAAGCTACATATACCGGTGAGAACCCGATTGCGTTAATGTGCAAATGCGGTAGTTATGCATATCCTCTCAAACAATAAAATCAGAGGATGTTACCAAATCAAATGAAACTAGAAGGAGCCTGGCATGGATATAAATGATTCGAAACTATATAAAATCCTTGTTGAAAGGAATAGCGACTTCCTACCGAATATAAAAAAGGTATTTGATTATGTAAAAGACTTATTGCCTTTAGTGACAAAAGTCTTTTCTGACTATACTCAGCATGATGTAGACCATTCAATTATGATAACAAATTATATTTATGAAATTATAGATGATGTTGCTCAGATGAATGATTTGGAAATATCAATGATAATATATTCCGCTTTACTACATGATATTGGAATGGTCGTCACCGGTAACGAAATCGAAGGAATCAGGCAGGATGACCCTAATATAATTGAATGTAAATATTCGGTTGTTTTACAGGCTTTAAAGGATGATAAGCTGGCATTGCAGGAATGTATTAGACCTATCCATGCTAAAAGATCAGCTTATCATATTGCAAATATGGACAAAGAGCAAAGTTGGTTTGTACTTCCCGACAGCACAAATAATAGTATTGCTGAAGATATACAGAAAATTTGCCAATCGCATAATGAGTCATTTCAATGGTTAAAAGCTGAACTGAAGCAAGATGATTGTAGAGGTAATTATTCATATAATGCACAGTATATCGCATTGCTTTTAAGGCTGGCTGACTTATTGGATATTGATGAAAACAGAACCCCCATGCACCTTTACCAGTTAATCAATCCCGAAGGAATCGGCGATTTAGAATGGCGTCAACATTTTGAAATTAAAAATGCTCAAAAAATATATATCAATAAGACTACTAAACAAAAAGTTATTAGACTATATGGTGAAAGCAAAGATCCAAAAGTACATAGAAAATTATTAAAATACATTGATTATGTTAACCAAGAATTGCTGGATTCTATTAATTTATCTGATACATTCCAGAATAAAAAGTATGCAATCATATTCAAACCAAATATTGAAAACATGATTCAGACAAAAACATTTACATTTTCTGATTTCAGGCTTGATTTGGATTATAATGCCGTCACTAAACTCTTAATGGGCGAGCATATATATGGTGATAAAAAGTATGGGTTAAGGGAACTCGTACAAAATTCAATAGACGCTTGCATGTTGATGAGAGAAATATCGCAAAACCATAAGGATTATCAATATAGAAAATATGAGCCTTATATTAATGTGATCTTTAATAGGGATAAAAAAGAGGTAATGATTACAGACAATGGCGTTGGCATGTCTTTGGATATACTTAAGAAGTATTTCTTAAATGTCGGCGTTTCTTATTATTCTTCAAATGAATATAAGTATAAAGGGTATGCTTATGATCCTATCGGTAATTATGGGATAGGTTTTCTTTCATGCTTTATGTTATCAAGTGATGTGAATATAGAATCAAAACGGTATGACGACCAAAAACTCAACAAAATCGAACTTGAGCGAAACAGCGAATACATTTGCTTGACACAAGAGCAATCCACCAGAATGCAAGGAACAGATATAATATTAGATTTAGATCAGTTCACTGAAGTATTTCCCGATGTTCAGAAAACAAAAAAATTTTTAGAGTTTAATTTTGTTGATTGCTGCATCCCGATAAAGATACTGAATTATGAAAATGGCAATACATCAGAAACTGCTTGCGAATTAATCGGTTTAAAAGATAATTCGGATTCAATAGCAAGGTTAGATAAATACCTGAATAATGTCGAGGGCTATATTGAACTGAATTGCAGAACAATCGGCTGCATAGAATCTTTGCAGGATTTTGAAGGCGATACGAGCTATGTATATTTAAATGATAAAGAAATCCTCGTTGAAGAATCTGAAGCTAAAGTCGATATAAACGATTTCGTCCATGACGGACAAGTAGCCTATCTTAAAATCCCTATTATTTCAAGCGATGTTTCAGATAGGTTTAATAATTATTTGGATGTTCTTGATGATTTTGACGATGCAATAAACAAGTTGAATGATGTTGAATTTATAGAAATATTTTGCACTAATGAAAATGAGCTTATAGAGGACACGTTTAATAACTCTGGTGAACAAATTATCGGAGAATATGACTTCGATGATTTTTGTAGAGATCACGGTCATTCCTCCGACGCGCCAACACGTACCCAAAGAATCAAGTGTTTCGCAATCAATGATAATATTAATAAAGTGCTGCTATATGAAAAATCAAAAGGCTTTGGGAAATACTCTTGGGAAAGAACAGATAAGATATTTATTAAAAATGTGCTTATACCTGAATTTTCTATTTCAATTCCCTGTATTATTAACGGAATAAGTTTGAAGTCTGCGCTTTTTAATATTAAGAACAAAGCGATCGTACCCAATGTTTCCAGGAATAACGTGCAAAAGAACGATGCTGAAAGGTATTCATATGCTATCGGTAAAGCTATTCATCTATGGGTTTTGGAGAATGTAAAACTTGATCCGAGCGAAAAAAATCTTTTGAATAAATTTATAAGTATATGTTATCGAGATAGCAATGAATACTTAGCATAAGGGAGATAAGTTCATGTTTAACAATAACAGACACCTTAATATATTTGAGCATTACACACAAAAAGGGTCGTTGCCAATTGAAAATAATGTGTCCAGAGGGCTGGCAATACTATTAAATCAAAACAGCTTAGTCCTTGACAGATTAATTGATTATATAAATGCCAAATGCTCGGACAAAAAATCAACCTGCTCTGTTCCGAAGCCTCAAAAGCTAAGCGACAAGGAGATCGGGATTCAACAGCAGATAACAAAAATAGTACAAAGCTATCCCAACCCTCAGAATATTATCGGCATGACATTGACTACATCATCTCCCATCAGCATGGTCGAGAATAAGTACGATGACAATAACGGTCTGATAACAGATATCGTGATAAGCTGCAAGGATACGCTTGTTATTATTGAGGTTAAAAGGAATGCTAATGATGCCAGGCTCCAATTAAAACAGCAGGTGAAAAGCATCGCTGCAGAGGTTGTCAGACAAGGAGGAAATCTTCCGGATACCGTACTGCTTGATGGTACATGGGAGGATATAATTTCAATCCTGCAGGATGTTTATAATATTTCTGGGAGCAATGAGGACAGCGTTTTAGGACATTACCTTAACCATTTAGAAAATCATTATCAGCAGTGGTTCCCCATATCGTTACTGACCGACATTCTGATTGATCGCGAAAATGAGTCAGGCATTGATAAACGGATATTAAGTCTCATCAAAAATTGTTGTGAAAATGAAAGCGATGCGGAGAAATACTCCGGCAGGTACATAATTCCGCTAGATTATGACTTTTGTACCGAAGCCCAGCTCAGCATGGATTATGAATTAAAGAGATTGATGATCACAATTTGGAGTGGTGATACAAAATGGCAAGGCTATTGCCTGTTCAATAAAACGACAAACGACTTATCATGGGTTTATGAAAATTCATTGATTATAGATGGGCTGAAGCTTGATTTATTGACAGAGCCTTATTTACGGCTTGCTCATTTTCAATCCACTATCATCGCTGAGTATTTTGATAAAGCATATTACCAAAAGCACTTTGGAGTTAGGAACGATAAGTGTATAGACTTGTATAACGATATTACGAGGGACTGGAAAAAGCCTGATTGGCCTGAATTAAAGGCCTTATTAAGGAATAAGTATAAAGGCTTGATAGACATGAGCAGCTTTGATACTGATTTTCAGAGTAATTTTGAAAACTCAAACAGGAGCTATGCGCATGTTTCATTTGGTTATGAAACGACTGTTTATCTGCCAATGGACGTAATAAGCAAATATGAAAAAAACAATTCTACATTAAGAAAAAATGATAAATTGGCCGGTTTCATATCTAAGGTTATTGACCAGTTGACGAAGAAAATAGTGTAGTAATTGGGAATTAATCCAAAACGCATCAGACTCCTAAGCCAAAAAAAGTGAAAAAATTAGGACCTAATTTTTTTTATATTGACACACGAACGTATGTTCTGTAAAATATATACAAGCCTTTCTTTTGGTCCTAATATTGGTAGCGGATAGCATAAAGTTTAAATTATAGCGGAATATGTTGGAATACAATGATTTAAGAAACAAATTATGATATGAAATGAAGGTGAGGGTATTGGGGAATAGTTTAAGTACGTTAGAGAGATTAGAAAGAATATATAATTTTGAAAATGAGAATGACGATAAGATTTACCATAATTCAAAACTTATATTAAAGTTGTATTCCAAAGTTTCATGGCGAATGAGTAATTGCATTAGGGAAATGAATGAGGAGTGTTATTTAGCTAATAAAAATAGTTTATTTGATGTTGTGGATTCGCTTATTGATGTTGATCCAAGGGTAGATAAGATTAGGATTGAAAGTCGGCTAAGAAGTATTGAGGACAGCAAAAGCATATTGGTGTTAATTGATCAAGCTTTGCTGCTACTCAAAAGTTATCCAAAGGATGGAGAGCGGTATTTTGAAATTCTCAAGAGGTCTTATATGGATCTCAATAAATATAATGAGAATGAGATCTTGGAGTATCTAAATGTTTCAAGAACTACTTTCTATCGAGACAAGAAAAAAGCTACTACATTACTTGGCATAATTCTCTGGGGATTTGTGATTCCCGATGTGAAAAAACAGGAAATTGAAAAGAAAAATATGGTGGAACAAAATCGATACTTTTTTGGTACATAATTAATACTTGATTAGGACAAAGAAAGAACTGAAAAGCTACTGACTGTGTATTTTGCGCCTGTTATAATTGCTATACTGGATAAAATAGGAGTTATTTTAAGCCCTGAAACGTTTATAACGTGGAGGGGTTTTTTAATGCCTATTTTTCTTAAAAAATTATAACACCGACCCGAAAAGGAGTCACACGAGAAAATCGTGTGGCTCCTTTTTTCGTTTCCGGAAAAAAGGGGTAAGGGATGCATAGCTATACGGAACATCATATTAGAAGTCCTTAGACCTCTGTTTTTAAATGCTTAACAAATTTAAAAACGGAGGATATGAGATGAAAGTTAAAATTAATTATGAAGGTAAAGAGATTTTGGTAGATGAGGCAGTTAAAAGCTGCTTAGATGAATTAAAGCGGCAAGAAGAGGTTTTGGATCGCAAGAACAGAAGACATGAAATTCTTTGGGATTCGATACTTCTTGGAGGGATAGATGCAGTTAAGGAATCGATTTTGTCCGGTGATATAGTTGAAGATCAAGTGATTAATGAGATGTATATGAAAGCGCTGGAACAAATTATTGAAGGCTTAGAAGAACTTGATCGTGTAATTATTATTGACCGTTATATGAATAGCTTGAAATACAAGGATTTGTCCAGTAAATATAATATGCCAATTACATCCGTCCAATACCGTATAGAGAGAGCTTTATCAGATATGAGTATAAAGTTTGACGCTATTTTGAAAAAACTTTAATAATTTTCCGTAAAAACACGTCCTGACTGACCTAAAGGGTGAAGGGGTCATTAACTCCTTCATATGAACTTTGAAAAATGTCAGGACGTGTTTGTTTTGTCCATAAAGTTAATATTTCAAGTACGTTACTCTTGTAAGCAGCAAAACTGCTAGCGGCACGGCAGATACGCCATGACCTACCTGAATGGTAGCAAGCGATTCTTATCGGGTCTTAATTGCATATGGTTATGTAAACCGCCAGAATCTGCAAGGGAGATAATGATACTTCTGCTTAGTCCTAACTATCGTATGGAGAGTAGCTCGCTCGGTGGAGGGAGAGGTGAGAAACCTATGATATCTGCTAACCACAGATAGCTTGAAATATTACCCTGGATTGGGGTCTGTACATATGAATAAATTTATACCTTGTATTGTTTTAATGAAACTCATGAAAAAGTAATGAATAAATAATTTATCACATATATATGTAGAAATATAAAGGGGTGGGGTATTTGGTTAAATTAATTCTGGAAGAAACATTTAAAACAGATAGTGATAAGGAAAGAACGAAAGTTTTAGAGGAAGAGTTTATAAATATAATTTTAAAATTAGAAGGTGAACTTTAAAAAATATAACTATAACTAGCTGCTGTGGTATAATAATTACAGGTTAAGCAGGTAGTTATATTTTTTAGGAGGTATAACTGCCGTGGATAAAGTTGCAATTTACTGCAGATTAAGTGACGAGGATAGAAACAAATCTAATAAATTTGATGAAAGTGAAAGTATTCAAAATCAAAAAAATATTTTAACGAAGTATGCAATTGAACAAGGTTGGAATATTTATAATATTTATTCTGATGATGATTTTTCAGGACTTGATTCAGAGAGACCTGAATTTAATCGTATGATTAAAGATGCCCAAATGGGTAGAATTAATATTATTTTAGCTAAAACCCAAGCCAGATTTACGAGAGATATGGAGCTCGTTGAAAAATATCTTCATAAAGATTTTGTTGAATGGGGAATAAGGTTTGTTGGTTTTGCTGACTTTGTTGATACCAATCAAAAGGGTAATAAAAAGGCAAGGCAAATCAATGGATTAGTAAATGAATGGTATTGTGAAGATATAAGTGCAAGTATTAGAACTGTCTTTAATTCCAAAAGAGAAGATGGGGATTTCATAGGTTCTTTTGCGACATATGGTTATAAAAAAGATCCTGATAATAAACATAAATTAATTATTGATGAAGATGCAGCAGAAGTTGTTAAACTAATATTTGATTTGTATTTGCAAGGCAATGGAACGCAACATATAGCTTATATACTTAATGAGAGAGGGATACCGAATCCTTCAAAGTATAAGCAATTAAATGGAGAAAAATTTGTTAATTCCTCACAGAAAGATAGTTATGGATTATGGAATAAAACGACTGTAAAACGTATGCTGACAAATGAAATGTATTTAGGCCATATGCAGCAGCGGAAAAGAGAAAAGGTAAGCTATAAGACTAAAAAAATAAGAAGTATACCAAAAGAACAATGGATTGTTGTGAAAAATACTCATGAGCCTATTATTGACGAAAAAACTTTTTTTACAGTTCAAAATAGATTAAGAAGCAGAGCCAGAAGTACCGGTACAGGGAACACATATATTTGCCACCAAATTGAAATGCATGGATTGCGGAGCTACAATGAGCCGTGTTAAAGCAAGCAATGGATATGCTTATTTAAGGTGTCAAACGTATGCTAGATTTGCAAATAAGAATCTCTGCAGTTCACATTCAATCAGATTTGATATGCTTGAAGAGTTTGTCTTAGAAAATTTAAAAAGACATTTTGAAAATTTGGATGAAGATAATATTTCATACGAATTAGAATTTAAAGAAAACAACCAAAAAAAGAACACTCTACTTGAAAAGCAATTAAAACAAATAGAAAAGCAGATAGATGAAATAGATAATACAGTTCGAAGTCTATATTTGGATAAAGTAAAAGAGATCATTCAGGAATCTCAATTTATAGAACTTAATGAACAGTTTATTAATGAAAAAGAAGATCTTATTAAGAAACAAAAAAATATACAAGTACAAATTAATACAACTACAGATAAAGATAAAATATTTAAAAACTGGAAGGAAATAACCAGTAAATATAAAAATATTGATGCTCTAAATCATGTAATAGTTACAGAATTAATTAATAATATAGAAATTGGAGAAAAAAATCAAAAAGGCGAACAAAAAATCAAAATTCATTGGCTGTTCTAGCATGCAACCATTGAAATTACTGACATGCAGCGCTTACGCATTGAGTGTAGGTGTTGTTTTTTTATTGAAATATTTAACCGAATTTTATGTTTAGTTGACCACTTGACATGTTGTGGACCCAAAAAACCCAGGTGCCGTGGATATGATTGTTAATTTGGGGGATTATTGGAATGAGGAAGGGATTCGGGTTAATAAGGTAGACATACTTAGATGTAATAGAAGAATAAAATTCAATTTTGAAAAGGCCTATAATTATTTTGGAGCTGCCAGAAAGATGTATGATAATCTGAATTCTATTTATGAAAATGCATTGGATGAGGCTGAAATTCATAAAGAAGCTGCTAAATTGGTAAATATAGAATTATCTCATAAAGAGCTTTCTAAAAGGATGGGAAAATCAAGTAAATTTTTTGCAAGCGCTTTAACGCCACAAGGAAATGTGAATTATATTGACAGTCTTATTGAGGGATATGAAAAGATTTATGTTATAAAAGGTCCTGTTGGTATTGGAGGCGGGAAAATATTTGACATTATAAAGGAAAGTGCCAGATACAGAGGATTTGATGTGGAAAGTTATTACTGTCCAATGGTTCCAGATACTAAAATTGAGCATTTATTAATACCAGATCTGAAAATAGCTTTTGTATCCTCCAATTACTATCATAAATTAAAAGTGGACGCTTATGAAATGATTAATCTTAATGATTACATACATTGGGATGGGATCTGTAAGTATAAAGAAATGATTAATGACAGTCAAAGGCTTATGGAAGAGCTTATTAATAAAGGAATTGAATGTATTCAGGGTGCAAAAAAAATGCACGATGACCTTGAAACCAATTATATTCCAAATATGAATTTTGAAGCTGTGGAGAATTGTCGTAAAAGTATTGTTGAAAAATACTTGCTAAAAAATGATACAAAATAATGAAGAACTAAATGGGCGTAAAAACGTCCATTTTTTAATTTTTTTTTAAAAAGAATTAAATAGCATAAAGTCTTATTGAAAAACAGAAGAAATTTTAAGAGGATTCTATTTAAAAGAATATTTTTAGACTTTATTCAAAAAATAGAACTAATAAAGAAAGGAGACTTATACATGCAAGAAATTATTGATTTTTTGGGACAGCATAAATATGGAAGTCTTGCAACTTCAGTAGATGGTCAACCTTATATAAGACCATTCGAATTCGGATTTGCAACAGACGAAGGTATGTTTTTTTATACTTCAGATGATAAAGCTGTTTATTCTCAGCTAAAATCAAATCCAAGGGCGAGTTTTTGTAGCACTGATGAAGATTTGACGTATGTACAGTTGACAGGAAACATTGAATTTACTGAGAAGGAAGAATATAAAGACACGATGATTCATAAAAGTGTGAATGCACAGAAGATATATAAAACACCAGACAATCATCTCTTTAAGGTTTTTTACATGCCACATGGCAGAGCGATGATGCACAGATATGAAAAAGGGTATATAAAGGATGAAAAGTTTTAGTTAGACCATAAAAAAAAGAGAGGAACGACCTCTCTTTTGTTGCATACTGAACTTGTACGCTTTTGTGGGGAATTACGGGTGATGGCTAACCTGCATTTTTTACCGCTGAATTAAACTTTTTAGTCAGTCTGGAAACTTTTCTTGAAGCATTCTTTTTGTGTATAACACCTTTAGAAGCTGCTTTTCTAAGTTTCTTTTCTGCTAAGTTAAGCTTTTCTTTTGCAAGTTCAAGATTTCCTTGTACAATTGCTGATTCAAAATTCTTCAGAATTGCTTTAAGATGGTCTTTAACTCTTCTGTTTCTTGCGGTTTTTTTGTTAATAATAAGAATTCTTTTCTTTGCAGATTTAATATTTGCCATTGTTTCACCCCTCTCACGTTTGAATACTGCATGGACTATATTATCACTTAAACCAAAATTAATCAAGAAAAATTTTCTAATCCCAATCCCGAATCACTATTCTTTAATTATTATGCTGACTCTCTTTTCTTTTATTCAAAAAGAGATTGTTCGTATATTTATAGGTCCATTGGAAAAGCTTAGAGTGAGACATGTGATGTTTAGGAAAAAATAATGGAGACTGCGCTCTTTTTTCAAATAATTTGAATGGAGGTTTTGGATTTGTTTAGAACGGATTTGGCTTTAGAAAGCAAAGAAATGTATGATGAGAATAAAAATGTGGAGATTAGTGGTGTTGTGGTAGATAAGGCGCGTAAAGGAAGTGTTGATATCACAAGAATAGAGATTACGGATGAGCATGGTAGCCAGGCTTTGGGAAAACCTAAAGGAAATTATGTTACTTTGGAGGTTCCTGGCTTAAGAAATGCAGATTCTGAGCTCAAGGATGAAGTGAGCTTAGCTTTAGCGGAAGAATTGCGCAAAATGGTAGGATTCAAGGATGATTTAAAGGTTTTAGTGGTAGGTCTTGGCAATCAACAAATAACACCCGATGCTTTAGGCCCCATGACCGTATCAAAAGTGAAAGTGACGCGGCAGTTTTTTTTAGCCTACAAAAAAGAGCGTGATGACTCTATGGCCTGCGTCAGTGCACTTATCCCTGGAGTAATGGGAACTACGGGAATTGAAACCGTTGAGATCATTAGAGGTACGGTGGAAAAGGTAAAACCTGATTTGATTATCGCTATTGATGCTTTGGCAGCAAGAAGGATTGAAAGGATTAATACTACCATTCAAATTACAGATTCCGGCATTAATCCAGGAGCAGGTGTTGGAAACAGAAGGTTACAGCTCAACAGTGAGAGTTTGGGCACACGTGTGGTTGCCATTGGGGTCCCAACCGTTATCGATTCTTATACAGTTGTTTTTGACACCATAGAAGAATTGGGACAATGTAATGGTGATGAAAAAATAGGAGGTTATTTCAATCAATTAACGCAAGTGCTTCAAAACAATGGTAATACAGTGGATCAAATGTTAAATGATTGCAGTAGACAAATGATAGTGACAGCTAATGATATTGATAGTCTCGTACAAGATTTTTCACAGATCATCTCCAATTCTTTAAATATGTCTTTACACCCTGGACTGAAGCTGGAAGATGTAAATAGATATATGAATTAGAAAGAGTTAATCATAACAAATACCGTCATTTCATATACTTTATATGATGAAAGACTTATGAAATGAGGTGCAATTTTGAAAA
>JADQBM010000092.1 GCA_016278615.1 Clostridia bacterium
TAAAAAAATTGCACCTGCTTTATTTGTTGTGAGTATTGTACTTTTGTTATTGGTTTTTTCTCCATTGGGGATAGAGATAAACTATGCGCGAAGATGGATTGGAGCAGGGCCTGTAACAGTTATGCCTGGCGAAATTTCCAAGATTTGTGTGATTATTTTCTGTGCTTGGTTTTTAAGCAAGAATCCTGAAAAAATAAGAAGTTTTAGTAAAGGTGTATTGCCTCTTCTTCTGCTTATTATCACTTATTTCACTCTGATTATTCTGCAACCAAATCTGAGCACTGCTGTTACCATCAGCATGATTATCGTTGTTATGATGTTTGTTGCAGGAATGAAAATATTTCATCTTTTCGGACTCTTCGTCACAGGTGTAACAGGCATATTGGTCATGATTGTATTAGAACCCTACAGAATGAAGAGATTAACAAGTTTTTTCGACCCCTTTTCAGATCCTATGGGAAGCGGATACCAAGTGATTCAATCTCTGTTAGCTTTGGGTTCTGGAGGACTGTTTGGTGTAGGTCTTGGGAGGAGTATCCAAAAAACGTTGTATTTACCTGAGCCGCAAAACGACTTTATTTTCGCAATCATTGGGGAAGAAGTGGGTTTTATTGGAGCAACTGCCGTGATTATATGTTTTATGATACTTATTTGGAGAGGCATACATATATCCATAAATGCGCCGGATTTATTTGGAACCCTTCTAGGAGCTGGTATTACGTCAATGGTTGCGATACAGGTTATCATCAACATTGCTGTAGCTACTTCATCAATGCCTCCTACAGGTATTACGCTACCTTTCATAAGTTGGGGTGGAAATGCTTTGGTTCTTTTTATGGGATCCATTGGCATTCTATTAAATATTTCAAAACATACTATACAATAAATGATTAGAACACGAGGTGTATTAGGATGAAAGTGATTATGACAGGAGGCGGCACCGGTGGGCATATTTACCCAGCTATTGCCATAGCAAATAAGATACAAGAGGAATACAATGATGCAGAAATCCTTTTTGTCGGAACTCAAAAAGGTTTAGAGAGTGAAATTGTTCCCTCTTGTGGTTACGATATTAAAACCATTACCGTTAGTGGGTTCAATAGAAAAGAGCTCATGAAAAATATCGACACCCTTAAAAGAGTGGTAAAAGGATTGAAAGAAGCCAATGACATTATTCGGGACTTTAAACCGGACATAGTTATTGGTACAGGTGGATATGTTTGTGGACCAGTTGTATTGGCAGCTGCCCTGAAAGGCATCAAAACCTTTATTCATGAACAAAATGCTTTTCCAGGCATGACCAATAAAATTCTATCAAGATTTGCAGATATAATCTTTATCAGCTTTGAAGAATCGAGAAAGTACTTTAGAAATAAGAAAAAGATTGTTTTATCGGGGAACCCATTAAGAGATGAATTTTTTAGACAAAATTATAAAAGGGCAAAAGAAAAACTTAATATTCAAGAAAGCGACTTTGCTATTATCTGTTTCGGTGGGAGCAGGGGTGCTGAAAAGATTAATGAGCATATGCTCAAGGTCATTGAAATACTAAATGGCATTGAGGGGGTTAAACTTTTTTTCGTAACTGGAAAGGTCCATTATGAAATGATTCAAAAAGAAATTCAAGAGAGAAAAATTCTCTTAAGTGACAATATTGTTGTTTTGGATTATATTCACAACATGTCGGATTATATGTTAGCAAGTGATTTGGTCATCAGTCGAGCAGGTGCCCTTACGATTTCAGAGATCTGTGCTTGTGGCAAACCTTCTATCCTTATACCATCGCCTTATGTTACAGGGAATCATCAATACCACAATGCAAAAGTTGTAGCAGACAGAGGCGCTGCGTATATGATACAGGAAAAAGAATTAAATGAGGATAAAATGATTCGTATTATCTTTAAATTGAAAAATAGCAGTAAAATCAAAAATGAAATGATGAAACAGAGCAAGGAACTGAGTCATATGGATGCATCGGACATCATTATAAGACACATTAAGCAGTATTTGATTAATAACTCTTAAAACAGTAACACCTCATCATAAAATGCATAGTATATGTTATGTACCTATGGTATTCACCTGTAGCATATTATGGAGGTGTTATTTAGGTGAGTAAATTTCATATTACCGGTGGTGTACAATTATCCGGAGAAACTGTCATTAATGGTGCCAAAAACGCTGTGCTCCCGATATTAGCTGCAACAGTCATGAATGGAAATCTCAATATTATTAAAGACTGCCCAAATCTTAAAGATGTACGGACAATGCTGCATATTCTTGATGCCATAGGATGTGATACGCGGTTTGAGGGAAATATCATTACGGTCAATTCAAAGTCTCTGGATACCTATTCGATACCGGAACATTTAGTTAGTGAAATGAGGTCTTCTGTATTTTTGTTAGGGCCAATGCTCTCCCGCTGTGGAAGAGTTGTTCTCAGCTATCCGGGAGGATGTGAGATTGGTCCTCGTCCCATCGATTTGCACTTAAAAGTCCTTAAATCCTTAGGTGTTTCTATTATTGAGTCTCACGGATTTCTTGAGTGTAGGGCGGAAAATTTGAAAGGATGTACCATTCAATTAGACTTTCCCAGTGTGGGAGCAACGGAGAATGCAATGTTAGCATCGGTAGAAGCAGATGGCATTACCAGAATAAAAAATGCTGCTAAAGAACCAGAAATTGTAGATTTGCAAAACTTTTTAAATAATATGGGCGCAAGAATTAGTGGTGCTGGAACAAGTGAAATATATATTGAAGGAAAAAGAAAACTCAAAGAGGTAGAGTATTCCATTATACCAGATCGTATATTTGCGGGTACTGTATTAGCTGCAGTTGCAGGCACAGGTGGAGAGGTTGTACTGAAGAATGTCATACCAGAGCATTTGAGCATTGTATTATCAAAGTTAATGGAAGCAGGATGTATTATTCGGGAAGATAAAAATGAAATATACCTTAAGGCACCAAGAAGATTGAATGCAGTTGAAATGATAAAAACTTTGCCTTATCCTGGTTTCCCAACAGATATGCAGTCTCAGTTCTTATCCTTAATGACACTAGCAAAAGGAACCAGCATCATCACTGAAACCATTTTTGAAAGTAGATTTAAAATTGTAGATGAACTCTCAAAAATGGGTTCAAAGATTAAAGTGGATGGAAGAACTGCCATCATAACCGGTGTGGATCATCTGACTGGGGCAAGAGTATTTGCAAAGGATTTAAGAGGAGGAGCTGCTTTAGTATTGGCTGGATTGGCGGCAAATGGAGAAAGCCTTGTAGAAAATGTTTGCCATATTGATAGAGGCTATGATAAATTGGATATATGTATGAATAATTTGGGAGGTAAAATTATTAGAGTGGATTGCGAGGACTAAGGATGAGCCGAAAAGATACGATCAAAAAACAAAGGAAAAATACAATTCTTAAAAAAGTCTTGTTTGTTTTTCTCCTATGTATCGCATGCTTTTTTATTTTGACTTCAGAGATATTTTCTGTTAAAACAGTTATGGTAGAAAACAACACGGTGTTTTCCCAAGAAGATATCTTAAAAATGTCTGGAATTGCTTTGGGAACCAATACCTTTAAAATTAAGACAAATGACATTTCGCAAAGGATAAAGGGAGACCCTTATATAAAAGATGTGCAAGTCAAGAGAAAACTGCCAAGTGGTATAGGGATTATTGTAGAAGAACGAAAAGAAGCAGCCAGTGTTTTCTTTCTTGACCAGTGCATTATATTGGATGAAGAAGGATATGTTTTAAATACAGTAGAGAGCAACCCATATCTTACCATTATCGATGGATTAAAGATAAAAGACTTCTCCATAGGAGAAAAATTAATAATAGAAAATCAAGAAGTGCTTGATGAGGTTTTAAGTGTTATAATTAAAATGAATGATTATGAACTTTTCTTTAAGAAAATAATTATTGAAGAGGAACAACTAAATGTTGCTATATATAACAAGCTATACTGCAAAGCAAATAGTGAGATACTCATAAATAATATGAAAACATTGGGAGAAATCATCTATGACCTTCATAAGAAGGGCATAAAGAGAGGCGTAATTAGGGTTGGAGAAGATGGCTATTTTTCCTACGGTCCAACGGATTAATACGGAGGTAATAAACAAATGAAAATTAAGAGTGGACAAATTGTAATAGGTCTTCTTGCTTTAATTATAGGCCTCATCATATCCGTTCAGATTCATTCTATGGATGGGAATGTTATTGGAGGGGGGCTTGTGCCTGTTCAGAAAGCTCAGAGTTTGGCTCAAGAATTAAATAAAGTAAGAGATGAGAAAGAAGTACTGGTTGAGGAGCTTAAAGAATTGGAAACAAAAATCAAAGAGATTGAAGATGCGGAATCAAAAGATGATATTCTAATTCGAAATTTAGTTTCCGAATTAGATAAATATAAGATGATTTCAGGTATGACAGCCGTAATAGGGCCTGGAATAACCATTACAGTGGACGACCCCGCAGAAGAAGAGATGGATTATTCTGACATGAGCGTTATCATGTATAATTATGATCTTCTGTTGAGCTTGCTCAACAAACTCAATGATGCAGGAGCAGAAGCCATTGCCATCAATGATCAGAGAATTGTAGCTATTACAGAGATTAGTTTAGCCGGTTCTAATGTAAATATCAATTCGATTCCTACAGCTCCGCCTTTTATCATTAAAGCAATTGGCAATCCAGATACTTTGGAATCTACTTTGAATATTCGTTTTGGAATTGTTGATCAAATGAGAAATCGATACAACTTACAGGTTAAAACACAAAAATCAGACGAAATATCGATTCCTAGATACAATGATATCATCAAATTTAGATATGCAGTTCCTGTGGAATGAAGTGAGCCCCATCAGTGGGAGTTTAAGCTTCCACTGATGGCAAGACGAACAAATTTCGAATTTAGCAGCTCTTGATCTCGCCATCTATAGGGGTTAGAGCTGATTAATGAGATGAAGAATATGGTGAAGCTAATGAAACTAAAAAAAAGTATATTATTTCTTTTTTGCATATTAATCGGTTTATTGATCTCCATTCAATCCAGAGTTATTACGGGGACTTTTCATTACATTTCTCCTGAAATTCTTAAGGATTATGATAATTCTATTAAAACAGAGAGAATGGAGATTGAACAGCTGAAAATTCTCATCTCTGAAAAGCAAGAAAAGCTCAAGGCATATCAATCCTATTCTGGAGAGAGCGATAGTATATTAAATACTATGACGCAGGAGTTGAACAGGATGAGGCTCATAAGCGGGTTTTTAGATGTTCAGGGAGAAGGCGTTATTATCTTGTTAGATGATGGGACCAGAGATCTTTATCAAGGGGAAAACCCCAATGATATTCTTGTACATGACATCGATTTGCTTACGATTATCAATGATTTGAAGATTGCTGGGGCGGAAGCGATTTCTATTAATGGGCAGAGGCTCATTAATAATTCGGAAATTAATTGTTCGGGACATTCTGTGCGAATTAATAATCAGTTTTTTGCACAGCCTTTTATCATAAAGGCAATTGGTGATCCTAAGATTTTACACTCATCTCTTTCTGCGCCAGGAAGCTATGGAGAATTACTGAGAGAATATGGCCTGATTTTAAACGTGGACAAAAGTATCAATATAAGAATATCTAAATACAGTGAAGAAAGTAATTATAAGTTTCTCAAGACTGTTGAAGAAGGTGAGATGATCTGATGTTAATTGCAGTTATTGGACTTGTTTTAGGTGTTGTATTAGGTTTGTTTTTACCGAATTTCTACCCAGTGGAGTATTCTTTTTATATTTCCATTGCAGTACTTGCAGCACTGGATTCTGTTTTTGGTGCGGTAAGAGCCAATATGGAAGGACGCTTTGATATGCTTATTTTCATTTCAGGCTTTCTTGGAAATGCAATTCTTGCAGGGTTGTTGGCATATATGGGAGATAAAATGGGCGTTCCATTATACTATGCTGCTATTTTTGTTTTCGGTGGACGATTGTTCCAAAATTTTGCAGTCATCAGACGATTGCTTATTGACAAGTACTTTAGAAAAAAGTAATAATTAATAAAGACTATGTTTTAAATCCAAGTACGTTATGCTATAATAAATTCATTGGGTTTAACAGGGAGGTTGGCTTATGTTCGAGTTTGATGTAGACATTGAGAATTTTGCTCAAATCAAGGTTATTGGCGTTGGCGGCGGGGGCAACAACGCTATAAATAGAATGATCGACGCTGGATTAAAAGGTGTTCAGTTTATTGCCATAAATACAGACAAGCAGGCGCTTTTTTCTTCAAAAGCAGAGACAAAGATTCAAATAGGAGAAAAGCTTACAAAAGGTCTTGGCGCAGGTGCTAATCCAGAAGTTGGACAAAAGGCTGCCGAGGAAAGCTTTGACGACCTGAGTAAAATCATTCAAGGTGCTGATATGGTCTTTGTTACAGCAGGAATGGGTGGCGGAACAGGAACAGGAGCGGCCCCTATTGTTGCGAAATTAGCTAAAGAGCAAGGTATTCTCACCGTGGGTGTGGTGACAAAGCCTTTTACTTTTGAAGGAAAAAGAAGAAGAGATCAAGCAGATCTTGGTATTAACTATCTTAAGAAATATGTTGATTCCTTGGTCATTGTTCCTAATGATAAACTTTTACAAATATCGGAAAAGCAGACTTCTATGATTGAAGCTTTTAAAATGGCCGATGATGTTTTGAGATTGGGTGTTCAGGGTATTTCTGATCTTATTGCGGATGCAGGGCTAATTAATTTAGATTTTGCAGATGTAAAAACCATCATGAGTAATAGAGGTATTGCCCATATGGGGGTAGGAAAAGGTAAAGGCGAAAAACGTGTTGTGGATGCTGTGAAACAAGCTATAGAAAGCCCGTTGCTTGAAACATCCATAGAAGGAGCCAGTGCAATTCTTCTCAATATTATGGGTGGCTATGATTTAGGAATGCTTGAAGTAAATGAAGCTGCAGATCTTATAGAAAAATCGGCAGATCCAGAAGCC
>JADQBM010000009.1 GCA_016278615.1 Clostridia bacterium
ATGCCTACTTTTTCTGCGACTTTTCTTTCCTCTGGATCAGATGAATTCATCATGTGTCCAATGTAATAGGTGTTCATAATTGCGATATCGCCTTGACCTGCAGCAATTGCTTTTGCCTGATCCCTATCATTGCCTTTTGGCTCTCGAGCCATATTTTCAACAAGTCCTGCTGCCCATTGCTTTGCTTCTTCTTCACCCATAGTTTCAATAAATGAAGCTAATAGTGATTGGTTATAGATATTGCCTGAACTTCGAACAAGAATTTTTCCTTTCCATTTGGGATCTGTTAAATCCTCATATGTGGATAGCTCTGAGGGATCTACTCTGTCTTTTGAATAAATAATAACACGAGCTCGTTTAGTTAATCCAAACCAGTGGTTATTTTTATCTCTTAGATTTTCCGGTATATTTAACTCAAGTATTGGACTATCTACAGGCTGAAGCAAGGAAGATGCATTAGCTCTATGTAAACGGCCTGCATCAGCAGTGATAAGAAGATCTGCTTCGGTATCTGAACCTTCAACTTTAAGTCTTTCAATAAGCTCATCAGATGCACCTTTTACAATATTTACTTTGATGCCTGTTTCATCTGTAAAGGTTGCGTAGAGATTATCATCTAAATCATAATGCCTGTCAGTATATAGATTAACAACTTTAGACCTTGTTTCGTCAGCTTGAGAGTTGCTTGCCGTGGCATTGTCAGATTCGGAAGCGCATCCTGCAAAAAGAATCGTTGCTGATAGTACAATGACAGAAAGTATAGTAGATTTAAAAATTTTCATGTGTTCCTCCTAAAATTTAATTGTAATTGATAATGATTATCAATTAGATGTTAAATTAAAAAAGATGCCTTGTCAATACCCAATTTTTACAAAACATATATTAATACTATGAATTAAGGATTAAGAGGCTGCGGGGAAGCCACGACGTTTCGTTTGCCACACTGAAAAGAAGAAACCAATTGTTTTAATTAAATGTACAGGAACCTTTAATCATGGAGTATTTAAATTTGAATATAGAAAGCTATTTATTTTAATGACTAGAGGAGCCTTAGCAGGTCTAACTTCATATGATGAAGTATATATTACCGCTAAGTAAGTATTTAGGAGATGGGAAAGTATGTATTATGATTTCAAAGGAGGGCTTCCTTTGAACCAGATATATCGTAATACTTGTTATTATGGTATAAATAAAAATGATTTTCGAATGGAGATAGAAGGAAATGGAAGAGTCGATGCGATACCTGACATAGCGGTTGTTACATTAGGTGTTGAGACAGAAAATAAAGATTTAACCATTGCACAAAAAGAGAATGCAGTGATTTCCGCAGAGGTCATCGCTTCTATAAAGGAAGCAGGTGTTTCAGAACAAGATATTCAAACGGTAACTTATCAAATAGAACCCCAATATGATTTTATTGATGGGAAGCGAATATTCAGGTCCTTTAAGGTGACAAATCGATTTGAAGTGACCATAAGACAAATTGGTAATACAGGACAGATTATTGATGATGCAGTTGAAAGTGGCGCAAATTTAGTGGGAAACATTGGGTTCTCACTATCACAACCTTCTGTATATTATAATAAAGCGCTGTCTAATGCCATGAAAAATGCGGTGGAAAAAGCAATTGATTTTGAGAAAACAATAAATATTTCCGTAAATAAAATACCGGTAAAGATCATTGAAGAGCGTTATGAATATATTCCTCGAGATGAACGTTTCTTTGCTGCACCGGTTACCACTCCAATAGAAGCAGGAGATATTGGGGTTCAAGCAAAAATAAGAGCAGTATTTACTTATTGCCCAAATATGAATTAATTGATATAAAAAACAAGAGATGGTTCTTTTTGTTTGTGTTTTATTTGAGATTGCCACGCTACGCTCGCAACGACAAAAATGCTACAGTTGACATAATGATGGAGCAAGCTAAAGGTAAGCCGAGAGGACGTTTCGTTTACTACACTGTGAAGAAGAAATCGATTTTTAAACGGTCGGGCACGGGGACCCGACCCTACGAAAAATTTTTTATAACATTTTCTTGGTCATATTATTGATGATTTGTATGGAGGCAAAGTAGCAGCTTCTTTCATCTTCTGTTAGGCGCTCTAACTTTTGTTCCATATAAGCCAAGTGATTCTTAGAAAACTCTCCGGCAAATTCTTTGCCTTTATTTGTGAGTTTTAAGTTAAAAACCCTTTTGTCCTCAATATCACGGAACTTTTGCACAAACCCCAGATTTATCAATGTGTTGGCAACAGATGTAAAAGATCCTTTTTCAAGACTGACCTTGTCGCTAATGACGGACATGGATTTTTCGCCTTCAAAATTCAGAATCATCATGGTTTTAAAATGGGTATGGTTGAGTTTTATAGGCAAGTTCAAACTATGTTCGAATGCTTTGAAATAGACTTTTTCTATAATAGACCTAAGTTCGAAAATACTCCTCAAACTTTCTTTTTCATTCATGAACATATCTTACACCTCCCCTACATGATCATCATGATCCTTTTCAGATTTATAATGGTTGGTCAATACTACTATTGTCACGAGTATGGCTAAACCATCTGCTACAGGTGTCGCAACCCATACGCCAGTTAACCCGAAAAATTTTGGTAAAATCAATACGATAGGGACCAACAATATGAACTGTCTTAACAAGCCAAGTGCAATGGATTTACTACCTTTAGCAATGGATTGGAAGAATCCGACACCGAGAATGTTGATACTGACTAAAGGAAGCATAATGATAAATATGCGAAGTCCCTTTGTTGCCACAGCGATGGTAGGTGAATCCGGATCTAAAAAGAATCCAATGAAAGCTACGGGAAAGAGTTCTAACGAGAGAAAAAGAATAGTAGAAAAACTAATGGCAATAAGAAGCCCCAGTTTAAGTGTTGCATAAACTCGTTTGGTAAAACGGGCCCCGTAATTGTAACCGATAATGGGTTGCATGCCTTGTTGCAAGCCTATTATGGGCATAATAAACAGGGTATAAAGACTGTTTATAGCTCCCATAGAGGTAATGGCTGCAACACCTCCATACTCAGACAATCCTCTATTTAAAAAGATCATAGCCACACTGGTTCCCAATGTTGTAACAAAAGAAGCAAAGCCAATGCTAAGAATCCCTTTTACCACATTTAAATCCGGTATAAGGTCCCTGGCTTTTAGATGTAATGAGCTCTTTCCTGATAAATAGTAGGATGCTAAAATGACCAAGCCAAGGAATTGGCCTAAAATAGTTGCAATCGCTGCACCTTCAACGCCCCATCTGAAAATAGCAATGAATACATAATCTAAAATCGTGTTGGCCACTGCCGCTAATATCATGGCGATCATGGAAAGAAGCGGACGGCCTTCTGCCCTAACTGCACCATTTAAAGAAAAGGAGAGCATTTGAAAAATGAAACCCATAAGAATAATCTCCATATAGCTTATGGCATAGGGGAGGATTTCCGATGTTGCTCCAAATAGCACTAAAATCTTTTGCAGATTAATAAAAATCACAAAGAGAGTGATGCCAGTAATAATCGTTCCCAGGCTTAACATATTTCCAAAAACATGGCTCACAGACCGATAGTCTTTTCGACCATATTGAATACTCATCATGGCAGCACTACCGATACCCACTAAACCAGCAAAAGCAAAAATAATCATCATAATAGGAAAAGATATGGTTAACCCCGCAAGGGCATCTTCGCCAGCAAATTTTCCAACAAATATACGATCAACAATATTGTAAATCGCATTAACCAACATAGCCACAACGGCTGGTATTGAAAACTGTATCAGTAATTTGCTTATGGGTAGTGTCCCCATAATCTTAGTCTTTTCGTTCTCACCTTCCAAAATAGATTCTTGGATTAAAGGTCTTGGCTGTTTTTTATTCGTCATAGTAATTTCCTCGCTTCTTATGGCAAATGATATATTGGTTAGTTTTCTAACTATAAAATACTATAGCACTTCATATATTAGGAGTCAATTGTTATTATATCTAACTAATATTTCTGCTATAATGATAAATTATAATGGTCTGGTTATATTATGGCGTGGAATAGGGACGATGACTTTTTTCAATTAACAAAAAGCAAGGATGAGACCTATGGCGAAGCTTCAACCTTGCTTTCATGGAAGTGCAAACAGTCCGAAAGCACCGTAGGAGAGCTTTTTATACGGTCTATTAAAATGAAAAAAATGGAAATATGTGATATGATTATAATAAAATTCTTATTAGTTTTATTATTATTGTCACATTCCCTACTCTTCAATTCTCTTATGACTGAATAAAGAAGAAGAAGGAATATTATTTCTCGCAAGTACTACAAGTGGCTTAAAAGAACGACTAAAAATGAAAGATTAGAACGATATAAAAGCACACTAATAAGGAGAAAATGATGGCCATTAATGAATTCACAAAAAAACGAGTTGAGTTACTTCTGGATAATTACTGCAAGAATAAGGTGCCTATGCATCTGAGGGATCAAATTAAGCTTTCCTATGAGATAAGAGGAAATAATGTAACGCTTTATGAAGAAAGACCTCATTTTCAAGACCCATTAGAGTGGACCAAATCCGTTGTGGCACAATTTCGTTACAATCCAAATGAAGAAATATGGGCGATATATTGGAAACGATACACTGGAAAATGGTATAAATATGACGATGCAGAACCAAATCTAAATCTTGAAGTATTAATAGAGATAGTGGATAGAGACCAGTTGGGGTTGTTCTGGGGTTAAATCTGTAGTTTGAGAGGTATGACTTATGAAATTGAAGGTTAGAGAGCATCTTAAAAATTTTCAAAGAATGAGCTATATAAAAGATGAAGATGATGAAGAGGATGTTTATGACGGAGAAGATATTCTTGATTGCGCTCATGGTATTAATCCATTTGGCTACTCCAAGTCAATTATTGACGAAACTGAAGTTTTTAAATTGACATCCATTAATAGTTACCCTCAGTATCCATATAACACAATAAGAAGAGAACTATCTGATTATTGGTCTGATGTGACGGACATAGATAGTAATAATATTAGACTTGGCAGTGGCTCAATGACTATCTTAAATATTATCAATCGGATGTTTATTGATTCATCATCAGTGGTCTTAGGCTATTGCCCCCAATTCTCGGATTACATAGCTGATGTACGAAGTTATGGAGGCATATATGAATATGTTGTATTGAAACAGCGGGAGAATTTTAAATTTAATTGCAATGACTTTCTCGAAAAAATAACTAAAGATCAGAGAATTATTTATATTGATAATCCAAATAACCCCACAGGTCAGAGCATACCTATTACAGAATTAATAAGGATTATTGAAAAAGCAGAAAAATTGAATATATGCGTGATTATAGATGAAGCTTATGGAGACTTTATGCATAAAGAGAATTCTGCTATTAATTTGGTGAATAGATTTAATAATCTATTTGTTGTTAGAACCTTTTCCAAAGGCTTTGGTTTAGCGGGTTTAAGGGTTGGTTATATGGTTTGCAGTGGACAACTTGTTGAATATTATAAAAAAATGGATATGCTATTTTGTGTAAATTCATATGGCTACAGCATTGCTCAAATAGCACTCAGAGATAAAAATTTTATTTTGCAATCTATTCATAAAGTTAAAGACTTAAAGAGCAGATTTGTCAATTCATGTTCTAAAATAGAGGTATTAGAAACAAATATGGAAGTTCCCATTATGGTATTAAAGCATCCGGATACGGAAGTTGATTTATGTAATGTTTTTTTAAAGAAAAAAGTAAAAACGGGTTCAGGTAAACATTTTATTGGTTTGGGAAAAAATTATGTAAGGTTAAGGATTCCTACAGAAATTGATAGAATAATCCAAGTTGTAAAAGATATTGAAGATAATATTTAAGGGTCTCTGGTTACGAAAATGATGACTTGAATGCATGAAAGGTAAGAAAAAGAATGAATAAAAACCGTGTGGTTGTTATTACGGGTGCAAATTGGCACACCAAGCTTTCCAGTTATTTATACACAATAAGTCGTCCTGATATTGGTGAACCGGTATATATCTATTAAATAAAGGGTAAAATTTTAATTAGTACTTAAAAAGAGGCTACCGAGGAAAGGAGGAAATCTCTATGAAAAAAATTTTTGTGCCTATTGATGACTCTGAATTTTCAGAAAGAGCCTTGTTAAAGGCAAAGGAGTTGGCCGAAGCCTTTGATAGTCAAGTGGTGTTGGTAAATGTTATGAATGTTGTTCCTGCTGTTTTAAGTGTTCGAAATAACCAAATAGATTCCAGGTTGGATTGGCCTGAAATTATTGCTGGAGCAAAGGGGAAAGCCAATGGTTTATTGGAAAGGTCACGAGAACGCTTTGGGGAACGATCCAATCATGTTGAAACGGTTCTATTAGATGGTTCCAACGGAGATGTTGCAAAGGCAATAATGGACTATGAAAAAGAGTATGATGCCGACCTAATTGTCGTGGGGGGCAAAGGAAGCCATTCCATGTTAGAAAGGTGGTACTTAGGCAGTGTAACCAACAAACTTCTGCATCATGTATCAAAGCCTATATTGGTAGTGCCATAAAACAAACCCAATACTATAAATGACGGGTTAATGTGATGTGAATAGTTGTAAGAATATGGTATGATATGAAAAATGAGTACCATATTTTTTTGTATAATAGGAAATATCGATTTTCTATTATACAAAAAGGGGAGTGCAGAGGGGATACTCCTTTGCCTATTAAGGAGGGTGCAGTGCCGAAGGGAACCAAGCCTTTTTACCCCAAGCTTGCTTGGCTAGGTAAAACGGACAGCAGGGAGCGTAG
>JADQBM010000064.1 GCA_016278615.1 Clostridia bacterium
GCTTGGTGGTGTGAGAGGTCGGTCATTCAATTAATGAATGACCTCCTACTCGATTATAATACAAAAGAGGAGGAATAGTAAATGGAAGTTACAGCCAAAATGGTAAAGGAATTACGAGAAAGAACCAGTGCTGGAATGATGGATTGCAAAAAAGCACTCATTGAAACGGATGGGGATATGGAAAAATCCATAGAGTTGCTTCGAGAAAAAGGTTTAGCGCAAGCAGCAAAAAAGGCAGGAAGAATTGCCAGTGAAGGACTTGTTAATCTCAAAGTAACAGAGGATGGGAAAAAAGCTGCTGTTGTAGAAATAAATTCGGAAACGGATTTTGTTGCTCAAAATAATGAGTTCAAGACATTCGTTAGCAACATAACTGATATCGTTCTTGACTCAGAAGTTTCTTCTATAGATACCCTCATGGATATAGATTATCCTGGAGAAGGGACTGTATCTCAGGCATTAAACAATAAAATTGCCAAGATTGGTGAAAATTTAAATATTAGAAGATTTGAGAAGATAAATGATCAAAAGACAATAAGTGTGGGTTACATTCATGGGGGCGGAAGGATTGGCGTTATTATTGGCTTTGAAACGGATGCGACTTATGATGAAATCTCTGCAATAGGAAAAGATGTGGCTATGCAAGTTGCGGCTATGAGTCCGAAATTTATCGATGAAACAGAAGTGGACAAGGATTACATAGAAAATGAAAAGAAAATCTTGACTCAACAAGCTTTGAATGAAGGCAAACCAGCTGAAATCGTGGACAAAATGGTCGTGGGTCGTTTGAAAAAAGAATTAAAACAAGTTTGTCTCTTAGAACAAGTTTTTGTTAAGGATGGAGAGATTACAGTAGGTAAATATATTGCCAATAGTGAAAAAGAAATGAATAAAAAAATCAAAGTTACTAAGATGATTCGATATGAAATTGGTGAAGGAATCGATAAAAAAGAAGAAAATTTTGCTGAGGAAGTTGCAAAACAGATCAATAATTAATTATAATATAAATAAAAGAACACTATAATGAATTTATGATAAAATAGTAGTGTTCTTTTTTTAAAAAAATCAACGCGCTTCATACACTTAAAAATACAATGATGGAGGAATTCAGTTGGAGCCTATATATAAAAGAATTGTTTTAAAGCTTAGTGGGGAAGCACTAGGTGGGAGTAAAGGATTTGGACTTGATGAAGAAACGCTTACTTCCATTGCAAAGCAGATTAAAACTATTAATGATTTGGGTGTTCAGATTGCCGTGGTAGTAGGAGGCGGTAATTTCTGGAGAGGAAGAAGTAGTAAAACCATGGACAGAGCTACGGCAGATTATATGGGTATGCTTGCTACTGTTATCAATTCATTAGCGCTTCAAGATGCTTTAGAAAGTGTAGATGTTCCCACAAGGGTTCAAACAGCAATAGAGATGAAAGAAGTAGCGGAACCTTATATTAGAAGAAAAGCTATGGCACATTTAGATAAAAACATTGTTGTCATTTTTGCTGCAGGAACTGGGAATCCGTTCTTTTCTACCGATACCACCGCAGCACTTAGGGCAGCAGAAATAGAAGCTGAAATCATCTTGCTTGCTAAGAAAGTAGATGCAGTTTATGATGATGACCCCGTAAAGAATTCTAGTGCTAAAAAACTGGATTACATATCTTATATTGAAGTGCTAAACAAAGGGTTAGGTGTAATGGACGCAACTGCTGCATCTTTATGTATGGATAACAAGATACCCATTCATGTTTTTGGGCTTAGTGAACCTGGAAACATGCTAAAAGCCATATATGGTGAGAAAATTGGAACTTTGGTAAAGTAAAGGGAGGTTTAATACGATGCATCTACATTTTTCTGTACATGAAAATTTGAACAACAAAATGCAAAAGACCATTGATGTTTTAAAAGATGACTTGAAAAGCGTGAGGGCAGGACGGGCTAATCCAGCTTTGCTTGATAGAATATCAGTCGAATATTATGGAACCCTTACGCCACTTAAGCAGCTCTCCAATGTTTCAGCACCGGAGCCACGTCTTATTATGATACAACCTTTTGATCCATCCATTATGCAAGATATTGAGAAGGCTATAAACCAGGCAGAATTGGGTATCAACCCTACAAATGATGGAAAAGTCATAAGGCTGGCAGTGCCTCAACTTACTGAGGAAAGAAGAAAAGACATCACAAAACTTGTTAAGAAAATGGGTGAAGATGCAAAGGTTGCGTTGAGAAATGAAAGGCGCCATGCAAATGATGAACTAAAAAAACTACAAAAAGATGGAGAACTTACGGAAGATGACCTTAAGGGTTCCCTTGATGAAGTCCAAGAAATGATAGATAAATCTGTAAAAAAAGTAGAAGAAATAATTGAAGGCAAAGAGAAGGAAATCCTGGAAGTTTAATAGGTGACAGGGAACAGGGAACAGGTGACAGGGAAAAGATAAGAGATAAAAGATAAGAGATAAAAGATAAGAGATAAAAGATAAGAGATAAAAGATAAGAGATAAGAGATAAGAGATAAGAGATTAGGGAATAGAAATCAGGGAATAGAAATCAGGGATTAGAGATTAGAAATTAGGGAATAGAGAATTCAATTAAGCTCCTTTTGGAGCTTAATTATATTTGTTGAGGAGGCATTGTATGAAAATAAAAAGAGAATTTTCCATTGATTATTCCAAGCTTCCGAAACATATCGCCATAATCATGGATGGTAATGGTCGATGGGGACAAAAAAGAGGGTTGCCGCGATTAGTTGGACATAAGGCAGGCGTTGAAGCCATACGTGAAGTGATTAAAATTTCATCAGATATAGGAATTAAATATATTACGGTGTACGCTTTTTCTACAGAAAATTGGAAAAGGCCAGAGGATGAAGTTAAGGGTCTTTTTTCGCTATTGATACTCTATTTGGAAAAAGAGATTGAGGAAATCCATAAGAATAATGTTCAGTTAAGCATTATTGGAGAATATAAAAAACTGCCAGAAAATGTGGTGAAAAAAATTGATGATGCTTTAAACAGAACCAAGAATAATACTGGACTGGTTTTTAATATTGCCTTGAATTATGGAGGCAGGGATGAAATTCTTAATATGACACGAAAAATATATTTAATGACAAAAGATAATAAAATAGAAAATGTTGAAGAAATAGATTATAATTTGATTGAAAGTCTTTTATTTACAAAAAATATTCCCGATCCAGACTTAATCATCCGAACCAGCGGAGAACAAAGGTTAAGTAATTTTTTGTTATGGCAGTCCGCCTATAGTGAGTTTTGGGCTACAGATAAATTATGGCCAGATTTCAGAAAAGAAGATATTTTAGAGGCCATCGAAGTTTACCAAAATAGAAGCCGTAGGTATGGAGGTGTCAAAAACGGAGGAAAGTAAATGAAAACCAGGGTTATATCTTCTTTAATTCTTATTCCGTTATTATATGCTGTTTATAGTGGAGGCGTTATACTTAAAGTGGCTGGAATCATTATTGGATTGATGGCACTTAAGGAGTTTTATAATGCTTTTAAAAACATGGAGATAGTTCCTTCTTTTTCCATTGGTGCTATAAGTTGTGCTTTGCTGTATCTTATGAATGTTTTCAATATGAGTCCATATTTTACATTGTGGTTATTTGTATCCATTATTGTAATATTGGTATATATTTTAATATCCAAAGGAGTAGGGTTGCTAAATGGTGCCATTACTTTATTGGGAATTATTTATATCTTATTTTTTTCCTATCATGTTATTTTGATTGATGGTTTAGAGAATTATAGATATTTCATTTGGCTTGTATTTATAACGGCTTTTGTAACAGATATATTTGCTTATTTTTCAGGATATTTGTTTGGAAAACATAAATTATGTCCTTCTATCAGCCCTAAGAAAACAGTGGAAGGTGCTATTGGAGGTATGTTAGGGAGCGTCATAGGTTCTGCTATTTTTGGGTACTTCATAGCACCTGACCTATTATGGCATTTCATTATCATTGGGATTATTGGGAGTATTGCAGGACAAATAGGAGACTTAACAGCCTCTGCTGTTAAAAGAATGGTCAAGATTAAGGACTTTGGAACTCTAATTCCTGGGCATGGTGGGGTATTGGATCGATTTGATAGCATTCTACTGACAGCTCCAGTTATTTACTATTATGTCGTGTTTTTTATACTATAAGTAAGTGTTAAGAGATTAGGGATTAGAGATTAAATGAATCGAATAATGAATAATGAATAATGAATAATGAATAATGAATGAAAGTTTTGCAAAGCAAAACTAACCTAAACCTAAACTTAAACTTAAACTTAAACTTAAAATTAAACTTAAATGTACAGTTGGGGGTATTATGAAAAAGATTGCAATACTGGGTTCTACAGGCTCAATTGGAACTCAGGCACTTGATGTTATTAGGCAAAATAAAGATCTGTTTCAGGTATCTGCACTAACTGCAGGAAAAAATATTGAGCTTTTGTTGGAGCAAATTAAAGAATTCAACCCTGAAATAGTGGCTGTTGCAGAAGAAAAAGATGCACTTGAATTAAAAGGAAAAGTTAAGAACTTGGATGTATTATGGGGAATTGAAGGCATTACTTGCGCGGCAAGAGATTCTGGAAGTGATATGGTTTTAAATGCATTAGTGGGAATGATGGGACTTCTCCCAACCTATCATTCAATTAAAGCAGGCAAGGATATTGCATTAGCCAATAAAGAAACGTTGGTGGCTGGTGGCAGTGTGATCATGCAAGCAGTTCAAGATTACAATGTTCAGATTTTTCCTGTTGATAGTGAGCATAGCGCTATTTTTCAATGCTTACAGGGGAATAAACGAGAAAATATGAAAAAAATAATACTAACTGCTTCAGGAGGTCCCTTCAGAGGATATTCTTTGGAAGGACTAAAAGGTGTTAGACCAGAAGATGCCTTAAAGCATCCCAATTGGAGCATGGGAAGTAAAATTACAATTGACTCTGCCACCTTAATGAACAAAGGGTTGGAGATTATTGAAGCAGCATGGTTATTTAATGTTCCTTGGGATAAAATTGATGTGATTGTACATCCCCAGAGTTTAATTCACTCTATGGTTGAATACATGGATGGATCAATAATGGCTCAATTGGGTATACCGGACATGAGAGTTCCAATTCAATACGCCTTTTCTTTTCCCCAGCGGTTATCAAACAATTTGGAGTCCCTGGATTTTAATAGCATCGGTAGTTTTACTTTTGAAAAGCCAAATAAAGAAGTGTTTAAGTGCCTACAATTGGCATATGATGCTATAAAAGAAGGCGGAAGTTATCCAGTGGTTTTAAATGCGGCTAATGAGGTGCTGGTACATTTATTTTTAGAAAAAAAGATTAATTTCTTAGATATACAGAATAATATTATTAGAATCATTGAAACGCATAACCCTGTGTATCATCTTGATTTAGATGACATTTTAGAGATTGACAAAGAAATTCGAGAGAAGGTGCTAAAAGAATGTTTATAACAATAGTCGCTGCGATTATTATATTTGGAATGTTGGTTATACTCCATGAATTTGGGCATTTAGCTGCCGCAAAATCTGTTGGTATACGAGTCAATCAATTTGCTTTGGGAATGGGCCCTGTTATTTTCAGAAAGCAAAAAGGGGACACAGAGTATTCTATTAGAGCATTGCCATTAGGGGGCTTTGTTAAATTAGAAGGTGAAGACGAAGATTCTTTTGATGATAAAAGCTTTAATAGTAAATCAATTCCTGCAAGAATGATGGTGCTTGCTGCAGGCTCAATAATGAATTTGATTTTCGCTATATTGCTTATTATCATTTTATTTTTCATGAATGGGTTTCCAACCAATGAAATCCAAAGTGTGGTTGAAGGAAATCCGGCTCAGCTGGCAGGTCTTCGTGCTGGAGATGAGATTGTAGAAATCCAGGGAAATGAGATCAAAAGTTGGGAAGATACGGTTAATGCCATATCAAAGAGCACCGGTGATCAAATTTCAATTACAATAGATAGAGATGGAAATGTTCAGACAATTGTCACGGATATTGTCACAGATGAAACGGGCCGACGTGTTATTGGAATTATCCCAGCCAATGAAAAAGCATTTTTCCGTTCGGTTACAGAAGGTACAAAATACGCCTTTATGATGATTGCTATCATGCTTGATTTTCTTGTGGGAATATTCAAAGGCCAGGCTTCAACCACCGATGTTGTTGGACCCGTTGGTATTTTTCATTTAGTAGGTGAAGCAGCAAGAATGGGAATTCCTTATGTTATGAACTTCACGGCTATGATCAGTATGAATTTAGCAGTAATTAATCTACTTCCTTTTCCTGCTTTAGATGGAGGAAGATTATTGCTTCTTGCCGTCCAAGGGATTACAGGAAAAAAACTGAACCCTGAAAAAGAAGGGTTTATTCATTTTATAGGTTTTGTAATTCTCATTGGGTTGATGATATTGGTTACTTTCAGAGATGTTGAAAGATTTATATTATAAAGCAGTAATAAATAAATATTTAAGATTTAACTGAAAAACTCTTAACCAATCAACTGAAAAACTTTTACTAATCAGAGATTAGAAAGTTTCTGTATGAGACCTGCGACGTAATCATAGATTACTGCTAGGGCTTCAAAGATTGGAGAGTTTCCACGGAGCGAATGGCAACTTTAACTAATCATAGATTAGAAAGTTCCACTTGTATGAGACCTGCACATCAAATCATAGATTTGAGC
>JADQBM010000090.1 GCA_016278615.1 Clostridia bacterium
CGTTTTGCCTTGCCAAGCAAGCTTGGGGCAAAAAGGCAACTTTCCATTTAGCAGCTTTTGATCTCGCCACCTATAGAGGTGGGAGTCTTAGAGCTGTTTAATGAGATAAAGGTAGGTATAAAAATGAATAAGTTATTTCGAAAAGTTATGCGTATTGGAAAGAGACTATCTAAAAAAAATAGATTTGCAAAAATAAAACCCTTACTCATGATGGGTTTTTCGATCATATTAATTACTTTTCTCTTGGCAGACAGTACACTTTCGGTATTTACCGTAAGCATCAACGGAAAAAGCATGGGGCAAGTACGAAATAAAAATCAGATTTATACATTGGTTGATTCTGTGGAGAAAGACTTGAGTGAGAAGTTTGGAACAGAGGCAACCATTGATGAACAAATGATTTCATTTGCATCGACAAAGGTGAAGGAAATGGAACCTCTGGATGAAGATGCCGTTATTTGGGAGCTATCCAAATCTGAGAATAGTTTTCTGAAGTCTTGGGTATTGTCTGTGGATGGTAAAAGAGTAGTGGCTGTAAATAATGAAGATAAAGCAAATCAGTTACTAAATGCAATCACAAAACATTATATGAAAGATGGGAGCCATTATCTAAGCACCGATTTTAAGGAATCAGTAGAAATCCATGAAGAAAATGTTCATTCAAATAAACTGTTAGATTATGAAGAAGCCTTAAGGGTGGTGCTAACGGGCACGTCTGAAATTAAGGAGCATCAAGTAAGAAATGGTGAGAGCTTCTGGACCATTGCGGAAAAATATCAGATTCCCATTAAAACATTAGAAGCGGCTAATAAGGCAATTGACCCTGAAAAATTGCAGGTTGGTCAAAAAATCAGCCTTGTGATTCCAAAGCCGTATCTTACTGTTCTTACTACTGAAGAGGCCATTGTCAGTGAAAAAATTAATTTTTCTACAACATATGAAAAAACTGACTCGCTCCATGAAGGCGAAGAAAAAGTAAAACTAAAAGGTGTATTTGGCGTGAAAGAAATCAGCACCCAAGTTGTACGAGAGAATGGTGAAATCGTAAGCACAGAAGTTTTAGATTCAGCCATTGTACAAGAGCCTTCCAATCAAATTGTCTTATTGGGAACAAAAGCAATTCCTTCATCCTTAGGGACAGGTGCTTTGGATAACCCTTCCAGGGGAACGGTCACATCCGCCTTTGGAAGAAGGTGGGGAAGATTGCATGCAGGTATTGATATTGCCAATAAAAAAGGCACGCCAATTCTTGCGGCCGATGGAGGCGTTGTAACCTTTGCTGGCTGGAGAGGGAATTATGGATTGTTAGTAACAATTTCTCATGGCAATGGAAAAACTACTCTATATGGTCACTGTGACGAAATTTTAGTGAGCCAAGGAGATGTTGTCAAAAAAGGCCAAACAATCGCCAATATGGGTGATACCGGCAATTCAACAGGCGTTCATCTTCATTTCGAAGTAAGAGTCAACGATGTTCCAC
The DNA here is from genome assembly GCA_016278615.1 of Clostridia bacterium. Classification (GTDB taxonomy): domain Bacteria; phylum Bacillota; class Clostridia; order Peptostreptococcales; family JAAYPU01; genus Soudan-22. The sequence continues at coordinate 1,481 of JADQBM010000090.1, forward strand.
AAGATCCTTTGAAGTATGTGGAATATACGGTTAATTAATTTAAGATTTAGGATTTAGGATTTAAGATTTATGGTAGATTTTGCATTCCAAGCAAAACCATCAATTTTAATAAAGAAGAAAAAATACAGGGACTTCAATAGCTCTCTGTATTTTCTGTTTTAAATTTCAATTTGTTTTGTGTATATTCTTTACTATAATGTAGATTTTGTAAAACAAAATCATCCAACAATCTTAAATCCTAAATCTTAAATCGCTTTAGCCTTAAATCCCATTGGTTATATTGCCAACCTGCGGGGTATGATATATAATACTAACTAACTTAAAATAAGAAGAATTTTTGGAGGACATTATGAGTGTTAGAGTAAGGTTTGCGCCAAGCCCTACGGGGTTTGTTCATATAGGTAGCTTAAGAACGGCCTTGTATAATTATTTGTTTGCAAAAAAAAATAATGGAAGCTACATACTTAGAATTGAAGATACAGATCAAAGCCGACTTGTTGGCGGAGCAGTAGAAAATATGCTGGATATTCTTAGCTGGTGTGGGATTGAACATAACGAAGGCGTTGTGAAAAAAGATGATGAAATAATTCAAGTAGGTGAATGTGGGCCCTATATCCAATCAGAAAGATTAGGCATCTATAAAAAGTATATTCAAGAACTCTTAGAAAAGGGATGTGCTTATTATTGCTTCTGCTCAAAAGAAAGATTAGAGCAAGTTCGTGAGGAGCAGTTAGAAAGACATGAAACGCCTAAATATGATGGGCACTGTAGAGATTACTCTTTAGAAGAGGCAAAAGAAAGAGCAGAAAAGGGAGAGCCTTGTGTGGTTCGACTTAGGTTACCAGAGAATAAGGACATCATTTTTAATGATGCTGTAAGAGGACGTGTTGTGGTTAACACCAATGATTTGGATGACCAAGTACTCATAAAAACAGACGGATTCCCAACTTATCATTTTGCAGTGGTTGTCGATGATTATCTTATGGGGATTACCCATGTGATTAGAGGTGAAGAATGGGTTATTTCAACGCCAAAGCATGTCTATCTTTATGAAGCTTTTGGATGGCAAGCGCCACTATTCGTCCATCTGCCAAACATCCTGAACAGTGAAAGAAAAAAACTGAGCAAGAGACAAGGGGATGTAGCAGCTGCAGATTTTAAAAAGAAAGGGTATTTACCCGAGGGGCTTATAAATTACTTAGCATTGGTGGGTTGGAGTCCTGAGGATGAACAAGAGATTTTTAAAATGGAAGAACTTATAGAAAGCTTCTCTATTGAAAGAGTTTCTAAGAGCGGTGGCATTTTTGATACAGATAAATTAAACTGGGTTAACAGCCATTTTATTAAAGAATATGACTTGGATGTCCTTTCAAAGCTATCAATACCTTATCTCATTGAAGCGGGATATATGACAGAAGAAGAAACAATTGAAAAAATAGACTGGGTTAAAGACTTGGTATCTATTATAAGAGAGAGACTGTCCTCCTTGGCTGAAATAAAAAAAGAAGCGGCTATTTTCTTTAATAATGAGATAAAGCCGGAGAATGAGGAAGCTAAGGAGATGCTAAGGCTTGCACATATTCATGAACTCATGAATATATTTGAAGAAAAAGTAAAGAATGCAGAGACAATTGATCAGAATTTTGGTAAAATACTATTTAAGCAGATACAAAAAGAAACGGGATATAAGGGTAAGGAATTGTATATGCCAATACGAGTCTTCCTTACAGGTGAAATACATGGTCCGGATATGGGCATGACACTTAAATTATTGGGAAAAGAAAAAATACTATCTCGAATACAGTATGTGAGGGATTATCTGATTAAAAATCAATAATAATTAAGAATTAAATCTTAAACCATTCATATAATAATGTGATGATTAGGAAAGTAAGTAGAGAAGCATCTATACAGAGAAATCGTATTTGCTGAGAGCGATTTTGGATAGTTCCTGCTGAATGCACCTATGAGCAGCTACCTGAAAATTATTAGGGCGGCCGTTTGCTGCGATAAAGCATTAAGTTGAGGGCTTAGCCCTAAACAGAGTGGAACCGCGGAACCTTCGTCTCTGACTGAGATGAAGGTTTTTTTAATTAAAGGAGGGTTTGATTATGGCTTTTGTTAAAGATATAAAAGGGGATATTGATGCTGCTCTAGAAAGAGATCCAGCAGCAAGAAACAGATTGGAGATATTATTGTGTTATCCAGGTGTTCATTCTTTGATATCTCATAGAATTGCTCATGTTTTTTTCAAAAAAGGGTTTAAATTAGTAGCGAGAATGATATCGCAGACTTCAAGATTTTTCACGGGTATAGAGATACATCCAGGTGCCGATATCGGGAAGGGATGCTTTATTGACCATGGTATGGCGGTGGTCATAGGTGAGACGACCCAAATAGGAGATGATGTGACCATCTATCAGGCAGTGACCCTTGGAGGGACAGGAAAAGATGTTGGGAAAAGACATCCTACCATTGGGAATAATGTGGTTATAAGTAGTGGTGCAAAAGTATTAGGTCCCTTTAAAGTGGGAGATAATTCAAAGATTGGTGCGGGTTCTGTTGTCCTTGAAGAGGTGCCATCTAATTGTACCGTTGTGGGTGTACCTGGACATATTGTAAAAAGAGGCGGCGAGAGAGTAGAAAAAGCCGATTTAGATCAGATTCATTTTCCAGATCCCATAAAGAAAGAGTTAGAATGTTTGAGAAGGCGTATTGTTCTTCTGGAGAATAAATTAAATGAAGAAAAAGAGGAGGGAGAATAGTAGAGTGAAAATCTATAATACTTTAACCAGAAAAAAAGAAGAATTTATACCTGAAAATGAAAATGAAATAAAGATATATGTATGTGGACCGACAGTCTACAATTATTTTCATATTGGAAATGCAAGGCCCTTTGTTGTTTTTGACACATTAAGAAAATATTTGGAATATAGAGGGCATCATGTAAAGTATGTTCAAAATTTTACAGATGTAGACGATAAAATCATCAATCGGGCAAGAGAAGAGGGCGCTACGCCTTCAGAGATTAGCGAAAAATATATTCGAGAATATTTCAAAGATGCGGAAGCTTTAAATGTTAAGGAAGCTACAGCTCATCCGAAAGTTACAGAAAATATGGATGAAATCATCTTATTTATTGAGACGCTTATTCAAAAAGGGTATGCTTATGAAGTTCAAGGTGATATCTATTTTGATACAAAAAAATTCCAGGAATATGGGAAACTATCGAAACAAAACATGGAGGAATTAGACTCGGGTTCTCGGGTCGAAGTGGATACAAGGAAAAGAAATCCCATAGATTTTGCATTATGGAAAGCTCAAAAACAGCAAGATGAGATATCATGGGATTCCCCGTGGGGCAAAGGAAGACCTGGATGGCATATAGAATGCTCTGTCATGTCTTCAAAGTATTTAGGGGGGACCATAGACATTCATGCAGGAGGACAAGATTTAATCTTTCCACATCATGAAAATGAGATAGCTCAAAGTGAGGCTCTAACAGGAAAACCTATGGCAAATTACTGGATGCATAATGAATTTATAAACATTGATAACGAAAAGATGTCAAAATCCAAAGGAAATTTTTTCATGGTCAGAGACATACTGAAGGAATATGACCCAGAAGTTGTAAGGTTCTTTTTAATATCTGGACACTACAGGAGTCCTATTAATTTTAGCAGAGAGCTTATGGTGCAGGCGAGAAATGCACTTTCAAGATTGAACAATGCAAAAACAAATATGGAGCACCTTTTAGAAAATGCAGAGAATGAGACGATTCAGCCAGAAGAATCTATAAAGTTAGAAGCTTTACTAAGATACAAACAAAAATTTATAGATACCATGGAAGACGATTTAAATACAGCAGATGCAATCAGTGTGGTGTTTGAGTTGGTAAGGGAAATTAACTCATCTGTGACGGATAAATCATCAAGAGCTTTTATGAAGGCACTTTATGAATTTTTTATGGAACTTACAGCCGTGCTGGGTCTTTTGCAGAAGCCTCAGACCCAGGAAGTGGACGCAGACATATTAAAGCTTGTTGAAGATAGAGAACAAGCGCGAAAAGAAAAAAACTTTGCTCGGGCAGATGAAATTCGTGATGTCTTAAAAGAAAAAGGTTTTACCCTTAAAGATACAACTCAAGGTGTGAAAATTGAAAGAATAGATCACTGAGGTAGAAAATGAAAGAACTTGTAGATATTATAATTTCAAGTGATACGGACTGTAATCCTAAAGAGATGAATCCTATTGTTTTAGCCTATCTTGGCGATGGCATTTATGAACTCTTTGTAAGAAACATTGTGGTTCGAACTGGAGCTTCAAAGGTCCAGACTCTGCATAAGCTATCTGTAGATTTTGTAAAAGCAGGTAGCCAGGCAAGGGCATTAGAATTAATTGAAGAGTTGTTAGATGAAGAGGAATTAGGCGTTATCCGACGAGCAAGAAATCATAAGACTTTATCCGTACCCAAAAATGCGAAACTCATGGAATATAAAATGGCAACGGCATTTGAAGCATTATTAGGCTATTTATATTTGCTACATAGACAAGAAAGACTTGAAGAAATCATGGAAAAATCCGTAATGGCTTTGATAGAAGAAAGAAAAGCCTAAAGGGGGCTAAAAGAATTGAATTCGAGAGAGAAAAGCCTAATCATTGTTACAGTATTGTTGATCATTATCTTGGCTGGGAAATCTTTATTTTTTGATGAAGTGAGAAATTTAACTGAGGAAGAACAGCAATTTAAAAACTTTGTTGAGTATTCTGTGTCAGAAGAATATGATGGCATGCTCCAACAGTATCATTTAATCAATTATCGGGTCTTTAATATTTTCGTTGCCAATGATCAACAAAAAACTATCATTACATATAAAGATCCCCAAACAGGCCAGGAGATAAATAATACTTTAAATGTGAGGTATACAGCACGTGTCCGAGGGTACATTTTAGGGATTCTGCCCTATAAGCAGTTTTCAGTTACAGCAAAAGTGGTGGAAGAGTGAGAAGATAGATAAAAGATAAAAGATAAAAGATAAAAGATAATAGATAAGAGTTGAAGTCATGTAGGGGCTGGTCTCGCACCTGCCCGGATAAGAAAGTTTTAAGATTTAACTGAAAAACTCTTAGCCAATCAAAGATTGGAGAGTTTCTGTATGAGACCTGCA
>JADQBM010000108.1 GCA_016278615.1 Clostridia bacterium
TTTCGGACAGCCGCAAGGGCTGTCCCTACAGCTTTCGGGCAGGTGCGAGACCAGCTCCTACATGACTTTACTTACACTTAAACTTAAACTTATACTTGCACTTATACTTATACTTATACTTGCACTTGCACTTATACTTGCACTTGCACATATTTTTATATCTTTTTATTAGAAAAAGGGAGATGATTTAAATGAAAGCAAAAATGGCTTTTTTACACAAACCTCATGATCTTCGAATTGAAGAGGTTCAACTGCCCGCTTTAAAGGCGAATCAAGTGCTTATTCAAGTTGGTGCTTGCGGCGTCTGTGGTTCTGATGTGGAGTGTTATGAAGGACTCTCTGCAGAAGGTAGATATGACCTTGGTCCTTATACACCAGGACATGAATGGGGCGGGAAAATCGTAGATACTGGTGATTCTGTTACAACACTTAAGGCTGGAATGAAAGTAACAGGGGACTGCGTTATGGCATGTGGCGTTTGTGCCAACTGCAAAGATGGACTTATGCCCTCCGCTTGCTTAAATATGCGAGAAATTGGTTTTAGACCCGATTCTCCCGGCGGAATGGGCGAATATATGATTGTTGAAGAACAATACGTCCATCAGATTCCTGATGATTGGTCCTATGCAGATGGCGCATGGGTAGAAACCTTCTCAATTGGATATTTTGGTATTTGGGGAAATGATGGTTACATCGATGCTTCCGACATTGCTGTTATTTTTGGCTGTGGACCAGTAGGCATATCTTCGGTGATGGTTGCAAAAACTTCAGGTGCAAAGGTAATTGTTGTAGACCCCATTGCCTCCAGGCGTAAGCTTGCACTAAAATATGGTGCAGATCATGTGATTGATCCTACAGAAGAAAATCTGAAAGAACAAATCGACAAACTCACAGATGGCAAAGGCCCTTCTGTTATTGTAGAAGCATCTGGCAACGACAATGCTATTGCTGCGGTATTTGATGTGGCTGGCCATAGTTGTCGTGTCAATTTTATTGGGCATTCCATTGGTCGTAAAGTGCCCGTTGAGCTTGGTTGGACGATTTGGAAAACACTTAAGTTAAAAGGCTCAGGCGGAACGAAAGATTTTGGTCAGAGAACCATTCGATTTATGAGTGCCATTAAAGACAAATATGATTTTGAAGCTCTGAATACCCACTATTTTGACTTTGAAAACCTTCAAAAAGCAATCGATACTGCAATTCATGAAAAAGACAACGCATTTAAAGTCATGCTGAAATTTGATATTTAAATTTTCTAAAACCTCTGAGTGATACCGATACACATTAATTGTTTCGCCTTGGTGCTTAACAATTAATGTGTTTTAAAGATATGGAGGAAAAATGCTTATGATTTCTAATCTACAAACTATCATTTGTGACAAATTGAACGTTCTAGAAAAAAATATTAAGATTTACCCCTTATCTTATTGTAAGATTGCAGATATTGAGCTTCAAATGGTTGCAATCAATAACATTAAAAATATTGCCATTTACGGTAAGGGGCTTTCCTTTGATGCATTTGAAGGTAATACAGTTGCAGAAGGCTTTAAGCTTTGCCCCTTAATACATACCAACCGACTTGCCCTAAACAAATTATTAGATTATACATGCCCTCAAGCATTTGGGAAAAACATTTCTACCTTTGGAGCTGGAGACAGATTAGGGCTTGCTTCTCCTGGACATATCCGAAGCATTTCTAGAAGTTTAGCAAAACCCATTCTGGCACAACAAAGCAAGCGGGAGCTTGAATTGACTGGACGTACCTATGAAGATGTTTTAGACAGTGTTTCCTTTGCTGTTTTTCAGGAAGGCTATAAAGATGGATTTGGTGCTGACGGCGATCATCTCAAAGAGGAAGCCCATATTATTGACGCCTTAAATTGTGGTTATACTATGATTACCTTAGACTGTTCCGAAAAAATCGGTAAGGGCGTCGAAAAACTGTCTTCTGCTGAAATGGAAAACAGATATATTTCTATCCCTGCTGACATCCGCAAAAGACTTGAGGATAAGTATTTAGCCCGTACTTTCAACATAAATGGGGTTCAAATTAAATATACTAAGTTAGAGCTCATTAAAAATGTTCTTATTTACTATGAGGCTATCTGTTTTATTATTTTTATATATAAAAAATATCTCTCACCATTAAAAAGAGAAAAAGACTTTGAAATCTCCATAGACGAAACGGAATCCACTACATCTGAATACGGACATTTATTTGTTGCCTCGGAAATAATAGATGCTGGAGTTGATGTCACCAGCATGGCTCCTAAGTTTATTGGGGAATTTCAAAAAGGAATTGACTATATAGGGAATGTGGCTGATTTTGAAGCGCAGTTAGGAATCCATGCAGCGATTGCTGATTACTTTGGTTATAAACTTAGCATTCACTCAGGAAGCGATAAATTTAGCGTATTCGAATTAATCGGTGACTATACAAAAGGCCGGCTTCATCTCAAAACATCTGGGACCAATTGGCTTGAAGCTGTAGGAACCATTGCCGAGCGCAATCCTACTTTATATAGACAAATTCACAAATGTGCTCAAAAACATTTCACGGAAGCAAAGAGTTTCTATGATGTTTCAGCGGACATTTCAAAGGTGCCTGATGTTGATTCCGTATCCGATGCTTTTCTTAAAGAATATTTAACAGACACTCACTCACGACAGTTGTTGCATATTACCTATGGGTATATTCTAAGAGATCCTGAAATCAGAACTTCTATCTATGATACACTTAATGAAAATGAAGATCTTTATATCCATAGACTTGAAACTCATATTGGCCGCCACTTAGAACTTGTAGGCCTTTATAATTATTAGGAGAAACAAATGACTAAGAAAAATGGTTTAAAAGAAAACATACGTCTATCCGCTACTCTCGCCTCTGAACTATCCAGTACATCTCCTATTGTGTTGGGAGGAGACCCCGCTGAGAATATTCGCATCCTCTCTGATCTTGGCTATGATGGGGTTGAATTACATTGGGGAGATCCTTCTCATATACATTTGCAAAAAATTATTGAAACTTGTGATAAGTATGGGATTGTTATCTCTGCCTTTGCTACAGGAAGAGCCTATGTGCAAGAAGGCCTGTCTTTGATAGATGATGAAGAAAACAAGAGACAATCTGCTGTCAAGCGGCTTCTTGAATTTGTAGATGTAGCCTCTAAATTCCAATCAACTGTCATTATTGGTTGCATTCGGGGTAATTTGAATTCAAGTGAGAACTATGATTATTATCTCAAAAGGCTGGCTCAATCTACTCTTACAGTAGCGGAATATGCTGCAGATAAAAAAGTACAAATCGTATTTGAAGCAATTAATCGATATGAAAACAATTATCTTAATACTGCAGCTGAAACCTTGGATTTCATTAAACGCTACAATTTACCTAACACCAAAGTACTTTTAGATACCTTTCACATGAATATAGAAGATGCCAACATGTCAAAAGCTGTCCATGACTGCGGAAAAATGTTAGGATATGTTCACTTTGCAGATAGTAACCGGCATTATGTTGGTGCAGGACATATCAATTATAAAGAAATAGCTACTGCCTTAAAATCAATAGGCTATGAAGGTTTTATCAGTGCGGAATGTTTACCCCTTCCAGATTCCAATACAGCCGTTAGAAAATGGATAGAGGGTGTCAAGGCTACATTTTAAAAATTTTTATTATGGAGGTTTACTTATGGAAAAAGTAAAATTAGGAATTATTGGGCTTGGCCGATTAGGAAAAAATCATGCAGGAAATATCAATTATAAAATTACCAACGCAGATTTAACCGCAGTATGCAGTGCTGTACAGGGAGAAGTAGATGATGTTATGGCTGAAATGCATCCTAAGTACGGAACCACAAATTATAAAGAATTATTAAATGACAAAGAACTTGATGGAATTGTCATCGCTTCAAACTCTGCATTTCATAGTCAAATGGTTATTGATGCTGCAGAGGCAGGGGTTAAGAACATCTATTGTGAAAAACCTCTTGGCATGACTCTTGAAGAAATTGATTTAATGAAAAGAGCCGTTGAATCCAATCATGTAAACATTTTTCAAACTGGATATAATAGAAGATTCGATAAATCTCTTCAAACCATGAAAGAAAAAATTGATCAAGGTTTTATTGGAAAACCTATTTTAATTAAGCTTGCAAGTCGAGATCCTTCATGGGTGGCAGATCACATTGTCAAATTCAGCCCTACAAGTGGCGGCTTGGTATTCGACATGTTAACACATGACTATGATTGTGCGAGATGGCTTATAGGCTCCGATGCCGAAACAGTTTATGGCATGGGTGGCGTCTATGTTTATGAAGGACTAACAGCGGTTGACGATTTGGACAATTGTACCATTTCTTTAGCTTTTGAAAATGGCGTCATGGGCTTTATGGAAACATCCAGAAACTGCACCTATGGCTATCATGTAGAGGTTGAAGTCTTCGGTACAGAAGGTTCTGTAAGAATGGGTATAACGCCTAATAAAGACCGCGTTGTTTCTATGAATAAAAATGGTGTCAATACAGAATGTGTTTCATGGTTCTTTGAATTCTGGGAACCTACATTTGAAGCAGAATTACAACACTTTGCAGATTGCATCCAGAACAATACAAAACCTATTGTGAACTTTATGGATGGATACAAGGCCGTTCAGTGGGCTTTTGCAGCGAAAGAAGCAGTTGATAAGCGAAAAATTGTAAAAGTATAAGAAATATAAAAAAAGGGCAGCTCAAATGAACTGCCCTTTTTTTTATATTACCAATCCAGATTCCATTTATTATCGCCTTGATTGCTTGTAGATTTTCGAACTATGAGCTCTGTATCCAAAACAATGACCGACCTTTTTTTAGTGGAACCCGATATTCTTTGGGAAAGTAACTCAATGGCTTTATATCCCATATCAAACTTAGGGAAATTTACGCTGGATAAAGCGGGAGTCACTAAAGTCGCCGGGAAATTATTGTCGAGACCAATAATCGCCACATCTTCCGGTATGCGAATCCCTTCATCAAGCAATACTCTCATGGCACCAATGCTCATCTGGTCATTGGCACAAAAAACAGCTGTAAAAGAAATCTTCCTCTTTAGAAGATCTTTCATACAGCGATAGCCACTTTTAGGAGAAAAGTCCCCCTCTATCACACGATTAGAATCAAATTTTATCCCTGCTTCTTCCAGGGACTTTCTATAGCCTTCCATTCGAAGCTCTCCAATATTAAATCTTTGAGGCGCTGCAATATGCAGGATTTGTGTATGTCCCAAATCCAACAAATGACCCATGGCCGTTTCTGCTGCTTTCTTGTTGTCCACTATAACGGCATCCATACTGGGTCCAAGAATATTCTCCAAGGAAACCACGGGTATTTTCTTTTTATTTGTACTCATATCCGAAAGAGACCATATATACGCTCTATCAGATTCGTTTTCTATATTGGCATAAGAAGCCAATATAATGCCATCTGTCCATGAATTTTTTAAAAATTGAACATATTTTTTTTCAATCTCCACATCCCCGTTGGTTTCATAAACTGAAACAGTATAACCATATTTCATGGCAGCTTCATGAATTCCCTGCAAAATAGCAGGGAAATAAACCTGGCTGAAAGAAGGCACAATAACACCAATCTGATTGGTTCTATTGCTTTTCAAGCCTCTTCCTACCGGGTTTACTTCATAATTTAAATCCTTTACGGCTGCCAAAACTTTTGCTTCAAGTTCAGCACTTACAGGTTTTCTTTTATTCATAACATTTGAGACTGTTGCAATAGATACTCCAGCCTTTTTTGCTACATCTTTTATTCCTGCCATAGGATACCTCAAATTTCACTTATTTTAACGGGTTTTCCCTCTGCTAATGATTTTTTAGCCGCAATCCCAATAAGAACAGCTTTTAGACCATCCTCAGCGTTAACGGGTGGTTCTGTATCATTTATAATGGCGGCCACAAACTGTGACATTTCATCTACGAAAGAATTCATATATCTCTCAAGAAAAAAGTACAATGGTTTTTCTGAAATGATTCCCTCTTTTGTGGATATAACTGCCGAGGATAAAGTATCATTTAAGACGGCAACAGATCCCTTGGAACCAAAAACTTCAGCGCGTTGGTCGTAACCGTATTCTGCGCGTCGACTGTTATCAATAACTGCTAAGGCACCATTTGCAAATTTAAGGGTAATAATCGCTGTATCCACATCGCCTGCCTGACCGATTTCAGGATTCACCAAACAATTACCAACAGCAAAGACTTCCGTGACTTCACTACCTGTTAAATATCTTGCCATATCGAAATCATGTATGGTCATATCTAAGAATATCCCGCCAGAGCTTTCAACATATTCGATAGGTGGTGCCTCTGGATCTCTGGATGTAATTTTTACAATATGAACATCTCCTATTTTTCCTTGGTCAACTGCACTTTTTATGGCTTTGAAATTGTGATCAAAGCGTCTGTTAAATCCTACTTGGTACTTAACCTTTGCCTTTTTTACAACTTCTAATACTTCTTTAATTTTTTCCAAATCATGATCAATGGGTTTTTCACAGAAAATATGCTTACCCGCTAATGCGGCCTCAATAGAAATAGGAGAATGTGTTTCCGTTGATGAGCAAATTAAAACAGCCTCAATCTCAGGATCACTCAATATCTTTTTATGATCTTCGTATACACAAGGAATACCAAAGTTTTTTGCAGTTTCTTCTGCTGCTTTAAAATTCACATCAGAGATGGCTTTAATCTCCACATGGGGCATATAGTTTGTAATGCTGGTTGTATGCACTTTCCCAATTCGTCCAGCTCCAATGATTCCTACTTTCAATTTCTTATTCATCTTTTATTCTCCTTATAAACCCGTCTTTTCTCGAATATATTCTCTTCCCTTTAAAGCGTATTCCAAGGGGTTGGCCTTAGCTGGATCTTGCTCAGCTTCTACAACCATCCACCCTTCATAGTTGCATTCATTAAGAATGTCAAATATCGGTTCAAACTTAATGAACCCATCTCCTGGAACCGTAAAAGTTCCCAATCGTACGCCTTCTAAGAAACTCAATTTTTCTTCTTTTACCTGCTTTAATACTTCAGGTCTTATATCTTTTAAATGAATATGTGCGGTTCTGTGAATATACTTTTTAAGAATCTCCAATCCCGCTTCTTCATTGCCTTCGGAATACACGAAATGTCCTGAATCAAAAAGTAAATAGACATTATCGTGAGTCATTTCCATAAACCGTTCAACTTCTTCTTTTGTCTGAATACCTGTTCCCATATGATGATGACAAGCTAATTTCATTCCTTTTTCATCAGCTAATCTTGCCATTTCATTGAAGCCTGTCGTCACTGTTATCCACTGTTCTTCAGTGTATATGGGCTTTTCATCAAAAATAGAAACATCCGAACCTTGTATACTATTTCCAACCTCAGCGGCTCCAATCACTTTTGCGCCCATTTCATATAAAAAATCTCTATGGGCAATAAATTTGTCCAGGACTTCTTCCATGGACTTTGTGGTAAACTTTGCACTAAACCATGCATTGCAAATACATAAGCCTCTCAAATCCAACGCTTTTTTTAGCACCGACACATCTCTTGGATACTTGTTTCCCACTTCACATCCTGTAAACCCTGAAAGTGCCATTTCACTGATACACTGTTCAAAAGTATTTTCAGCGCCTAAATCTGGTAAATCATCATTGGTCCATGCCACTGGGGCTATTCCTAATTTCACTTTATTCTGATCCATCTTTCACCTCGTATATAGTTTAAAATTGTTTTGCTTTAGCCACTTCTTCTTGAATTGCTTCTGCCGCTTTTTCAACTTCTTCATTTTTAGATATTTGGGCAGTCCCAACACGCCACCAAGAATTATACCCATCAGACATGGTTCCTGGCAATATTTTAATATCCAATAGTGTTGTTATATTAGAATTTTGAATTTTATTAAATGCGCTATAAATCTCTTCAATACTATTTGCACTAAATGAGCGTACACCATACCCTTCAGCAACTTTTGCAAAATCCATGGGAATATATTCACCTGTTAATCGTTGGGTTTCAGCTTCTCTGAATCGGAATTCATTGGCAAAGCTGGGTATCCCTTGACTTCTCTGAAGATTATGAATGCATTGGAATCCATGGTTATCCATTAAAATAACATTGATTTTAATGTTTTCTTGAATGCTTGTAACCAGCTCAGTATGAAGCATGAGAAAACTGCCATCTCCTAAGACAGCATAGACTTCTTTATCTGGTTCTGCAAGCTTTACACCTATAGCCCCAGCAATTTCATATCCCATACAGGAAAAAGCATATTCTGCATGATAAGCATTATGACTTCTGGTTCTCCAAAGTCGCTGGCTGTCACTTGGAAGACTTCCTGAAGCAGTTACAATGATAGCATTGGCTTCTGTAAGTTTTTCATTTAATTCTCCAAGAACTCTGGTTTGAGAAAGACCTTCCGACAACTCCATTGTGTATAGTTTGTCTGTTTCTTCTTTCCATTCCTCAATAACTTCTTTGATTTCTGCGGTGTATTTGCTTTTATATCCTCTTTTTTCAAGTTCAAGGGTGATGCTTTTCAATGCATTCTTAGCATCCGCAATGATGGGAAAAGCATTCATTTTATACGCATCAAAATCATTTAGATTAATGGTTAAAAACTCTACATCTTCGTTCTTATAAGCCCATTTAGATGAAGTGCAAAAATCATTAAGTCTGGTTCCAACACCTATTACCAAATCCGCATCCCATGCTATTTTATTTGCAGCTGATGTTCCTGTTACGCCTGCCCCCCCAAGGTTGTAGGCATGATCCCATAGTATAGTCCCTTTTCCTGCTTGTGTTTCACCAAAAGGTATATGGAACTTTTCGCAAAATTTTTCTAATTCTTTCCCTGCTTCTGAATACTTGACGCCTCCGCCACAAATAACATAAGGTTTCTTTTTTGAAGCAATCATATCAACCGCTTTTATCAACGCATTTGGATCCACATCTCTCCTTTGAATGTAATGTACCCGTTTTTCAAAGAATTCAGCTGGATAATCATAGGTTTCACCCTGAACGTCCTGGGGCAAGCACAATGTCACTGCGCCTGTCTCCGCCTGATCTGTCAGTACTCTCATGGCATTTATCGCAGCAGTCATGAGCTGTTCAGGTCTTGAAATTCTATCCCAGTATTTACTAACAGGTTTAAAAGCATCGTTGGCAGTAATGTTAAAGTCATAAGGCTGCTCAATTTGTTGCAAAACCGGGTCTGGTTGCCGTGTGGCATAAGTATCCGCAGGAAGAAAAAGAACAGGTATTCTATTAGCAGTAGCTGTCCCAGCTGCTGTAACCATGTTTAGGGCTCCCGGACCAATAGAACTGGTAACGGCCATAATTTTGCGTCGCTTCATTTGTTTTGCAAAGCCCATAGCGATATGTCCGATTCCTTGTTCATTCTTGCCTTGTATAAATTTAAGGCTGTGGTCCTTTTGCTCCAATGCTTCTCCTAATCCTACAACGATTCCATGCCCAAATATACCCAATACGCCTTCAACAAATTTACTCTCATTTCCATCAAAACTAATATATTGGTTATCTAAAAATTTAACCAATGCTTGTGCCATTGTCATCTTTTCTGTCTTCATATTCATTCCTCCTTATTATAAGACTATTTTCAGTTAATCTTTTTTGGTTCTTTATACAATTTTCTTAGTGGTCTTTCTTACAATTAAATCTGGTTCCAGGGTGATCTTTCTAATAATTCTATGCTCCTTCACCTTAATTTCATCAACTAAAGTTTCCAAAACAATTTTCCCCAAGGCATATTTCGGTTGGTGAATGGTTGTCAATTGGATTTGTGGAAGCCGTGCATATGAAATATTGTCAAATCCAATAACCCCCAGCTCTTCTGGTATTTTAATGCCCAATTCATCCGCACGTTGTAAAACCCCCAGGGCAATAATGTCATTTCCCGCAAAGATAGCATCTATTTTTTCTCCGCTACTTAATACGTCCTTTGATAATTCATAACCACTGGACATTCCAAAGCTTCCAAAATAGGCCTTAAATGTTTCTATGTCCTCAGGCCTTTCATTAAATGCTTTTTGGAGGCCTTCCAACCTCTGACGATTAGAATAGGATTCCTTTTTTCCTCCGATAAAGGCGATGTTTTTATAGCCACAGTCCAGCAGGTGCATAGCACCCATATACCCACCTTTCTCATTATCTACCTCGATATAACTGCACTTTCTGTTGGTAGGCCAACTTTCCAGTAATATATAGGGCACCGTTATATCATCGAAACGATCGTTTTTTTTGTCCTTAGAAGATTTTAGAATAATACCATCGACTCTTTTTTCCTGTAAAGTTTTAATGTATTCTCGTTCCTTTTTCTCATCCCACCCTGTAACACAAAGGAAAATGTCATATCCAAAATTATTAGCAGTCTCCATAATCCCTTTTGTAATTTCAGCAAAAAATGGGTTTAATATATCCGGAATAATAACACCTAATGTATTGGATACCTTATTGACAAGGCCCCTTGCAAGGGAATTAGGTTGATATCCCATTTTTTTTGCTGTAGCCAATATTCTATTCCTTGTTTCCTCACTCACACCCGATTTCTGATTTAGGGCGCGAGAAACCGCCGAATAGGATACATTTAGTTCTCTTGCTATGTCTTTGATGGTAACGGGCATTTATTTATCAGCTCCAAAACGTATAATAACATCATTATAGCAAACGTTTGCGTCTATGTAAATCTATATTTTATACCTTATTTCAATCTTAATCTCTTTCAATATCATTTCGTTATATATGTATTTTCATACTTTATCAACTAAGCAGAGAAGCACCTCTCCTTCGGTGCTCCTCAAATAATATATTATATAAAAATGAGAGAGATATAAACTCATTAAATCTATTAATTCTACACTTTTAAAGTCATACTATCCCTAAAATCTACCATTTAAGTTCTGAAATTTTGACAGGGTGTCTTTCTTTTAGTGATTTTTGTGCAGCCATACCAATGACAACACTATTTAACCCATCATATATGCTA
This sequence comes from Clostridia bacterium, assembly GCA_016278615.1. Lineage (GTDB taxonomy): Bacteria > Bacillota > Clostridia > Peptostreptococcales > JAAYPU01 > Soudan-22. Next base: position 11,043 of record JADQBM010000108.1, read on the forward strand.
ACTGAAACAGGCCTATCCTCGATAATAGCATTCACAAATTCATTAATTTCTTCCTTAAATGAATCCATATATCTTTCTAAAAAGAAATATAAAGGTTTCTCTTTGATAATGCCTTGTGTATTGCTTAATACTACTGTTGAAGGCGTGTCATTGCCTGAAGTTATCATCCCGTTTGAACCAAATACTTCTACCCGTTGGTCATATCCATACACAGCTTTTCTAGAGTTATCGATAACAGCTAATGTGCCATTTTCCATCTTCATTGAGATAAGAGCAGTATCAACATCTCCAACATTACCAATCTCTTCGTCTATCAGAATATCTGCTTGTGCATAAACCTCTTCCACGTCACTGTTAACCAAATATCTAGCCATATCAAAATCATGTATTGACATGTCCAAAAATAATCCTCCAGAAACTTTCACATATTCAATTGGAGGTGGAGAGGGATCTCTTGAAGTAATTTTCATTATATGTGGGTCTCCTATTTTACCATTTTTTATAGAGTTCCGTACTGCCTTGAAGTTATGGTCAAAACGTCTATTGAATCCAACTTGATATTTCAGATCCTTACCTTGTAGTGCATTAATGACTTCCATAATTTTATCTATTGATAAATCTACAGGTTTCTCACAGAAAACATGTTTAGAAGCTTGGATTGCTTCTATAGATATTGATGCATGTGTATTTGTAGAAGAACATATTAGGACAGCCCCAATTTCTTTGTCTTTAATAATGTCTTTATAATCCTTGTAGCACTGTGAAATCCCTAAACTATTTGCCCATTTCACTATATCATCCGTCATTAAAGGATCTGCAACTGACACTACGTTTGCCTTTGGTACATTATAGCAAATATTCTCAGTATGCATCTTTCCTATTCTTCCTGCGCCAATAACACCAATTTTTATCATTTTTTACGCTCCCCTTTTAAAATTTATGTCTACAATAATAATATTAATAGCATAACGAATTAATCTGGTTATTAGATTTATTCTATTGAACAATAAAATATTTCGAAATTGCATCAATAGTCTTTTCTTTTCCAGTTTTAATAGTTTTCTCTATCTCCCAGTCCCAATATTCTGGGCGAAATAATTCAATAGAAACCATTTCATCATATCCAATGTCTCTAAGTGTTGATAAAATACCGTCTATATTAATAGCCCCATCCCCAGGCCACAGGCGTTTGTCATCTCTGGCTGCTCCCATTGGCAAATCCTCACTGTCATCGATATGAAAGATGAATATTTTATCTGGATTCGCAACTTTTAAATCCTCAATCCTTGAGCCCATCGCATGAAAGTGAAAGCAATCTAAAACAATTCCAACATTATCTAAGCCAACAGTTTGAACAATATCATATGCCTGTTCAAAGCGATTAACAGAACAGTAAGGATATCCAACAAACTCAAAAGCTAGTTTGACATCAAATTGTTTTGCTATCATTGCTAACTCAGTTATTTTTTTTACACTTTCTTCTTTAATCTCTGTTTTTGTATAATCCCCAATATCAAAAGTAGGAACAACAACAATTCTTTTGCAATTAATTACCTGCCCAACTTGGCATAAGAAATTTAGATTATTCAATATTTCTTCATTCTCTTTTTCGTTCCTAAAAGTAATAAATTCTAAAGCATTAAAGGCAAAAGGCTTTATTTTACTCTCCGCAAAAAAATCTGCTAAATCATTTACAGTATTCCTTGTTAAATAATCTTGTAATTTATCCAATCTTATTTCAATTAAATCATAGCCGTGTTTCTCACATAATTCTAAATCTTTTTCTAAAGTTGAATTTTTCATAGTCGTTGCTTGATTAAAGCATATTTTCATTGTTAACCTCCTTATAATCATTTATATATAATCAGGCAGCCTTTGCATGTTTTCTCATATCAAATACTACTGCACTGACAATTATGCTACCTTTTACAATTTGTTGTATGTAAGGTGAAACCCCTAATAGAAGCAATCCATTATTTACGACGCCCAGTATCAAAATCCCAGCAATTACGCCTCCTATTCGGCCGACACCCCCACTATGACTTACACCTCCTATTGTTGCCGCTGCGATTGCATCCAACTCATAGGCAACGCCCAGGGTTGCTATGCCTGAACCTGTTCTGGATGCTAACAGCACACCTGCTACTGCTGCGCAAAAAGCTGACCAAGTATATATAAAAACTAAATTCTTTTTAATCTTTACTCCCGCTACTTTCGCTGCTACTTCATTGCCACCAATTGCATACACATTTTTACCAAATTGTGTCTGATTTAATAGAAACCAAGCAATAAAGGCAAAAACAATTAATATAAGTAATAAATTTGGAATACCAAAAATAGCACCTTGTCCTATGGATTTAAATTCTGGTTTTAACATTGGGACAGGATAAGCATTGGTATATAGCATGGCCAACCCTCTTGCTACAACCATACTACCTAAAGTTGCTATAAAAGGCGGAATTTTAGTAAAAGCTATTAAATATCCATTAATAACACCAAATGCTGTTCCCGCGATAACCCCTGCGAAAACCGATACTGGAACACCAATAGAGATTGGCATGTCTAAACCAGGAAACAACTGTGCTGAATAACTTGGATCCTGAATTAAACTAGCTGATACAACCGCTGAAAGGGCAACAATCGAACCTACTGATAGGTCGATGCCTTTTGAAAGTATACAAAACGCTACACCTAATGCCAATAACCCTTTTAGTGATTCAGTTGTGAATAAATTGATAATATTTGCAACTGACAGGAAATTAGGAGATACAATTGTAATACCAATAATCAGAAGAGCCAATACGATATAAATTGAATTTTTTGAAACGATTTTTAGGAATTCTTGAATATTATTCATTGTTTTCCTCCTTATTTTTATAACCATCACTAATGTATTTCATAACTACTTCTTGGTTTGCATCATGGCGGTCAATAATCCCTGTCATCTTACCTTCATGCATAGTTAAAATTCTATCACTCATGCCTAATACTTCAGGCATTTCAGACGATATCATGATAACACCTTTCCCTTGTGCAGCAAGTTTTGTAATCAAAGAATGAATCTCTGCTTTTGCTCCAACGTCAATCCCACGGGTAGGTTCATCAACAATTAATATATCAGGTGCAGTAAGCAATGCCCTAGCAACAAGAACTTTTTGCTGGTTACCTCCACTAAGATTCTGAATTGCAGTCTCAAGATCAGCTGTTTTCACATTCAACTTCTTAATGTATTCCTCTGTATCTAATTTAATTTTTTTATGATTAAGCGTTATCCCCTCTACATATCTTTTAAGATTAGATATTACCGTATTATCTTTAACACTGAGTACTGGAATAATGCCTGTTTTCTTTCTATCCTCGGTTAAGAGAGCTATGCCATTTTCTAAGGCATCATAGGGTCCTCTAATATCCACTTCTTCACCATTAATGTAAACTCTTCCTTCTGTTTTAGGCCTTAATCCAAAGATTGTTTCAACAATCTCTGTTCTGCCAGACCCAACAAGTCCAGCAAGGCCGAGTATTTCACCTCGGTTTAATTCGAAAGATATATTGCTGAAATCTTTGCCCGAACTCAAATTCTCTACTTTAAGTATTGGCTCGCCAATTTCACAATCAATTTTAGGAAACATTTCTGTTAATTCACGACCAACCATTAGAGATATTAATTTATTAATATTTAGATTTGATGCACTGTCACTTCTAACATGTTCACCGTCTCTTAAGACTGTAATTTCGTCACATATCTGAAAAATCTCATCCATTTTGTGAGAAATATAGATAATTGTAACGCCTTTTTTCTTTAAATTTTCAATGATTCTAAATAACTGTTGAGTTTCTGTTGTAGTTAATGCAGATGTTGGTTCATCCATGATAACAATATCAGCATTAAATGATACTGCTTTTGCAATCTCGACCATTTGTGTCTTTGCAACAGTTAAATTCCGCATTGTTTCATCTGGATTAATATCCATATGTAATCTTTTAAGTAAATCTAAAGTATTCCTTTTCATTTTTTTGTGATCAACCATGAAGCCATTTTTAAGAGGTTCCCTGCCAAGCCAGATATTTTCTGCTACACTTCGTTCGGTAACAACATTTAATTCTTGATGTATCATCGAGATGCCTAGAGATAATGCAGAGATGGTGTCTTTTATTTGTACTTCGTTTCCGTTTAGTATAATTTTCCCGGCAGTCATTTCGTAAATCCCAATAAGACACTTCATGAGCGTAGATTTTCCGGCACCATTTTCACCCATCAGTCCATGTACTGTTCCTGGTTTTACTTTTAAAGTGACACCCCTAACTGCTTTGACTCCTGGGAATATTTTTACTACATCAACCATTTCTAAAATATATTGACTCATTTTATCCCACCTCCAATGTATTAGGTGTACTTTTAAAGTGGAGCAATATTTTTGCTCCACTTTCATTTTTATTATTTAAAGTCAGCTAAGTTTTCGCTAGATATGATTTGGAATGGTATCCATCCATATTTTTCAACTTCTTCTCCATTAGAAAAAGCATAGGCATGCTCTAATGCACCTGCTCCTTGTCCAGTTGCATCTTGGAATACAGAGCATGCTAATTCACCTGCCTCTATTGCAGCGAGTGCATTTGCAGTAGCATCAATACCTACAACTGGAATACCAGTGATGTTTGCTGATTTTAAAGCTTCAATAGCACCAAGCGCCATCTCATCATTATTAGCAATAACCACATCAAAAGGCTTCCCTGTTCCTATGAATTGTTGCATTTTTTCCATTGCTTTAGCTCTGTCAAAGTCTGCTGTATCTTCAAATTGCTTAATTAATGTAAATCCATTTGTTTCTAGTCCACTTTTTACTGAATCTGTACGTGCATTTGTATTCTGAAGTCCTAATGTTCCCATAAATAATACATAGTTCAATTCCTTCTTGCCTTCATCTTTAAAGTAAGCGGTTAAGTATTCTGCTTGAAGCTGTCCTGCCTGACTTTCATCTGATCCAACATACGATGTTTTGTCAGTTGCTTCAAGGATACTTGGATCGGGAAGTCTGTTAACGAATACAACTGGTATGTCACCAGCGGCATCTAATATTTCTGCAGTAGAATCTGAGTTTACTAAGTTAACAATGATTGCACTGCATCCTTGAGAAACAAAGCTACTAATATGCGACAATTGTTTCTGAATATCATTTTCTGAATCAAAAGCAACAATTTCCACATCTTCCTTAGCACTTGCAGCTTCTTGAACAGCAGTCTCTAAAGTAGAAAGAAATTGGTCACGAGATGACATAGTGAGCCCGATTTTAATCTTTCCACTCTCGTCAGTACCTTCTTCGGTTGCTGTATTTGTACTACAACCAACAATCCCTGACATCATCATGATAAATACTAATGATATCACTAATAGTTTTTTCATTCTTTCCTCTCCTTTATCATGTATTTTTTTAATTGTAAAATAAAAAGCATGACTTAGGTAGTCATGCTTTTTCAAGATTATAGGATATTATTTTTACGGAAACTTATTATCCTCTACTTATCAGTTTCTTAAATTATTATAGAAAAGTGTACATTAATGATAATTGTGCATTATTTTGCTATAGGTCTGTCATATCTATTTTTTTTCTATAAGCTAATGGGCTTTCTCCAATCATTTTTTTAAAAATCTTACAGAAATACCTGTAATCGTAGAACCCGCATTCTTTTGAAATATCTTTTACTTTCTTATTTGTGCTGCTCAACAGACTTCTAGCGTTTTGAATCCGACATGTATTCAAGTAATCAGTAAAATTCATCTGTGTTTCTTTTTTAAAAATCCGACTTAAATAAGTGGCATTTACTTTTAAAACTTCTGCTACACTTGTAAGGGAAATATCTTTTTCGTAATTTTGTATGATATGCCTAATCGATTGTGCTACAGTTATATTGGTAATTTTTTTACTAATGTTTGGATAATAATGAATGTGGTCTTTATAGGTTTCTATTATTTGTTTTACCTGATTGATGGATGTTATATGTTCGTAGACTTTATTTTCTCTTTCTACTTGCAGAATCGTATCTATTTCTTGCACCCAAGCAACAACAACTTCGCTCTTGGTATATTCTCTTTCAAAACAAGCTACTTGTCTTCTGAAAAGATCTATGATGGCGTCAATATCAACTTTAATCAATAATTTTCTAACATCATCATAGAATCGTGAAAAAGAGATTTTCTTTGTATTCGGCAGGTGCCTTGACTCATAATAATATATCTTATTATTTTTATAAAAACTATCTTCCACAGCCTGCTTTGCATGTAAATACGCATGCTTCAAACTCTCTTTACCAATACATATTCCACTTACTCCAACAACTAATGAAAGGTTAAGCTTTTCTTCAATAGTTATAATCAGCCTATTTGTTAAAAAGTGAAGTATGGAAATATCCGTAATAGAACTGCCATCCAAAATAATAACATACTCATAGTCTCTTTCATCAATGATTTCATAAGGATGTTCTTTCCCCAATATATCGTGACAAATTCTTATCAATCCATGAAATACTTCTTGCTTTTTTTCATTTAGTATCCATATAGGATTATCAGGTTTCATGATTCTTAGTGCTAAAACGGCTGTTTTCAAGAGAGATAAGGATATACCGCAGCTTTGACTTTTTTGCTTGAGCTGGTCAAAGCTATAATCATTATTTATGACATTGCTTATAAATTTCTTTCTTAGCTCGTTGCTGCCTAAATCGGCAAGTTGTAATATTCTTTCTTTTTCTCTCTTTTTTTCTCTTTCTTTATGAATTCTGTTTCTTAGATTTTCGAGAATATTAAAGATATTATCGTTTTTAAATGCATTTTTTAAAATATAGTCATCTGCACCTTGCTTTAATGCTTCTTTTACATGATTGTATTCATCATGGCAACTAAGGACTACAATGGTACATGATAACTGCCTATTCCTAATCTCCTTTATGAGTTCTATCCCATCCATTACAGGCATACTGATATCTGTTATAACCAGTTCCGGATTAAATGCTTCAATTTTTTCTAATGCTTGCTCTCCATCCTGAACATCAGCTACAATTTCAAAGCCTTCTTTCTTCCAATCCGTTACAGCTAACAAATACGTACGAACCAAGTAATCATCATCAACTATAAGTGTTCTTATCATACTTATCCCCACTTCCGGAGTTATAACATTGTCCTACCAGCCATAAGTAAAAATAACGAAACATTACGAGTATCAAGATAAGTGTTAATTCTAATTATATGTTTGGCTGACCGAACCTGAATTCAAATATTTTAATGCATTTTCTTTAGTGATTAATTCACTTTCAATATAAATATTACCTTCTATTTTCTCCCCATTAAGGTGCTTAACTACTGTTTTAATTGTTTCATATGAAATATCATAACCATTCTGCGAAACCATACCTGCAATTTTTCCATCTAAAATTTTGAGAATGCTATCACTCTGCGTATCTACTCCAATAATTGGAATATCATTATTAATTTCCATAAATTCCATTCTATCCACCACACCTAAGGCCATTGTAGCATTAGTACAAAAAATACCATCAATATCAGGGTATTTATCAAATATCTCTTTAGTTTTTTGCACTGCCTCCAGAAAACTACAATATGCTTGTTCTTCATAAACGATTTCTATATCCGTTTGTGATTCTACATATTCTCTAAAACCTTCAAGCCTTTCTGCATGCGGGGATTGAATTAACGTTCCTGCTAATACAGCAACTGTTCCTTTACCCTCTAACAAATCACTCATATATTCACCTGCTATTTCTCCAATTTGTATGTTGTTAGAACCAATATAAGTTGCATCTTCGTAATACATTTCTGTATCCATTGAAAAAACAGGAATTCCTCTTTCCTTAGCTACATCCATATATTGCTTCGTATTAGATGAATCGCATGGCATAATAACAATAGCATCCAAATCACTATTAAGCATATCATTTATCATTATATTTTGGGCATCTACATCTGTCTCTGATTTCGGGTGAACTATTAAAGTATTTACATCAAATTCATCAGAAGCTCTTTCAATACCTGATTTCAACGATAAGCAGTATTCACTATCCATAGCTTTTAAAACCACACCTATTTTATATTGATCTGTAGATGTGTATTCATCATGTTCATTTGCACTATTATTTGAATCAACACATCCATATATTAATATGGGTATTAATAAAAAGGTAATCCAAATTACTTTTTTAATGGTTATTCACCCTCTCATAGTTGGTATTTTTCCTTGGTTTTTGTAGCCGGAATTGTAATGACAACTTTTGTGCCTTTATCTCTACAGCTCGAATAAACAATACTTCCATTTTTTCCATAATATAAAGCAATACGTTCTTTTATGTTACTAATTCCAATATGATTGAATTTTTCTTTTTTCCCTTTTACCTTATTAAAAATATTACCTTTTTCCTCTTCACTCATTCCTCTTCCATTATCCTCTACCCTGATAACTAGGTAATTGCCTTCTTTATTTGCACAAATTAGAATTCTATTCCGATCTGTTTTTGTATCTAATCCATGGAAAATTGAATTTTCAACCAACGGCTGTATTATCAATCTAGGTAAATATAATTTCTCAGTTTTTGAATCAATCTCATAGTCTACTGAGAAATTGTCTTTATATCTAAATCGTTGTAGCAATACATAATTCTGAACGAGTTTTAGTTCATCTCTTAAGGTTATAAAAGCTCCTTTTTTGTTGATACTTGATTGTAACAATTCAATGAAGGCATCCAATAATTGTACAATATCATGAGCATTTTGCAAAAAGGCTGCACATTTAATAGAATTTAACGTATTGTACATAAAATGAGGTGTAATTTGGTATTGTAATGCCTCAAGCTCAGCCTCCTTTTTTAGTAACCTTTCTGTAACTAGTTCTTCAATTAATTTTTCTATTCTATCCGCCATACTATTGAATTTACTGCTGAGTATCGCTATTTCATCTTTTCCTTCTACAATTGCTCTTGCAGACAAATTTCCTTCACTAAGCTTCTTCATTGCATCTTTAAGATTTTTCATAGGTCTATATAATTTATTTGACATAAACAATGCTAAGCAAACAGAAATTGTCATAGTAATGATAGATACCTTAATAATGTAATCTCTAAGTTGAGCAAGATCTTTTGTTAATGCAGCAATATCCAAAGTAGTAACAAACCGATATCCGGTAAAAGGTGCAATTGAATATTGTTCTCTATTATTAAACTCACCTACTGGTGTTTCATCCAAACTTTCACCTAAATTTATAATTTTTTACTGGATACGATTATATTATTATTATTAACAATCTCTGTGTTGCTATTAAGAGTGCTATTGATACCGTCCAAGCATGAAAAATATACAATTCGCTCATCCATATTAAATGCAATTTCTCCCAACATTTCACCTGTAATAGGATCTATAATGGGTTTTGAATATACAAATATATATTTTTTTACAGAGCCTACGTCATCTACTAAAGAAATGGGGCTTACATTATGTTGAGTTCTACCAATTGTATTAATCCAAGAATAGTTTTCAGGAACAATAATATTTTTAACTGCTTTATATTGTTGTGATTTTACTACTTTATTTTCTTTAGGCAGATATACATAAATAGAATCAATATTATTATTTGAGATTGTGTATTTATGAAGTAATATACTAATTTGAAGTAGCCGATCCTCCCCTTTATACTCCTCTTTAATTAGATTAATTAATTCAGAATTATAGCTTAATTCAATGGTGTCATAGTACATTTCTTTCATCATATTATCAAATTTTGCTGCTTGATTGTTTACATTTTCTAGCATAGAAACTAAATAATTTTCTTCAATAACACTTGATGTTTTATTGTAATATACAATAGAAGTGACTATGGATAATATGGCTGATATTAAAATAATAACCGATATTATTTTAGCTCGGAATCTCATTTCTTCCCCCAATATAATATCAAAAAATAAAATTTCATTTTATTTTTCTTATAATTAAAGCTTATTTTAATCTCTCAACAAAATTATACTTTATTTTTGCTTCTATTTCAAATAGTCATAATACGCAAGCGTAAAATAAGATCAATTTGCGTATTCAATATCTTAGTGTACTTACTAAGATTCCTTTTTACCTGCTCCACTCCAATTGGGTGTTCTTCTTATTTTAATTTACTCACAAAATTAAATGCAGAGGCGATTGCCTCTGCATTTAATAATATTATTAGAATATTTTTTTTAAAATACAGATGTTTTGCCATTATAAACCAATCCTCTTAGGGTATCCATGGTAATAAGCATACCATCTTGAAGTTCCAGTGTAGCGTTTTCCGCACCCACAATGGTGGGCTTATTCAATGTAATGCCAACAATTGCTGCATGGGAAGTTAGTCCTCCTTCTTCCGTAATGACGCCGGCTGCCTTTGTTATATAACTTACCATGTCCTTATCTGTGGAGGTGGTTACCAATATATCGCCTTCTTTGAATTTCATTTCGGCTTCCTTTGCATCTAAAGCAACGCATACTCTTCCTATAGCGGAAGATACCCCCATACTGGTTCCACGAAGAAGAATTTGACTTACAATGTGTACTTTCATCATGTTGGTGCTTCCTGATACGCCTACAGGAACGCCGGTGGTAATAACAACCAAATCACCACACTGAATATACCCTTTTTCAATTGACTTTTCTATTGATTTCTCAAAAATCTCTTCCGTATCTTTACCTTCTTCAATTACAATCACAACGGTTCCCCAAACAAGAGACATCTTTCTTGCAACCTTTGAATTTGAAGTCGATACGATAATAGGTGCTTTTGGTCTAAACTTAGCAACCATCATAGAAGTATATCCAGATGAAGTTGCCGTTAGGATTGCAGTTGCTTGTAAGTCCTGAGCGCTTGTACAGGTTGCATGACTAATGGCATCCGTGATGGTTTTATCCTTTCTAACACCTTTTTCCCTTAAAATGGCTTCATAGTTTAAGGCGTCTTCCGCCTTTAATGCAATATTAGCCATTGTTTTGACGGACTCCAAGGGATATTTTCCTGCCGCGGTTTCGCCAGACAGCATAACCGCATCTGTTCCATCAAATATAGCATTGGCCACATCTGTGACTTCTGCTCTCGTTGGTCTTGGATTTCTCATCATAGAGTCTAACATCTGTGTGGCTGTAATAACAGGCCTGCCCAGACTATTACATTCTTTTATAATGCTCTTTTGTATAATCGGAATTTCTTCAGGTGCAATCTCAACACCCAAATCACCCCTTGCCACCATAACACCATCTGCGATGTTGATAATATCACTGACATTATCAACGCCTTCTTGGTTTTCAATCTTAGCAATAATGCCAATATCTACTGCATTATTATCTTCGAGAAGTTTTTTTATCTCTAATACATCCGATACTTTTCTTACAAAAGAGGCTGCAATAAAGTCTATATCATTTTTGATTCCAAATAATATATCTTCTTTATCTTGTTCGGTAATGGCTGGAAGACTGATTCTAATGCCTGGCAAATTTACGCCTTTATTGTTTTTAACGACGCCTGAATTCATTACAAGACATATAATTTCGGTTCCTTGTATCTCTTTCACTGTTAGTTCAATGAGTCCATCATCAATGAGTATCTTATTTCCTGGTTTCACATCTTTTGCCATATCTTTATATGAAACACTACAGATTTCATCATTGCCTATAATATCTCTAACTGTTAAGGTATATGTGCTCCCTTCATTTAACACGACTTCTTCTTTATCAAATCTTCCGGTTCTAATTTCAGGTCCTTTAGTATCCAATAAAATTGCAACAGGAATATTTAATTCTTCTCTGATTTCTTTTATTAAATCCATTCTTTTCTGATGCTCTTCGTGAGAACCATGGGAGAAATTAAGACGCGCAACATTCATGCCTGCCTTTATCATTTCAGTTAAAGTTTCCCGATTTTCGCTGGTGGGGCCTATTGTACAGACTATCTTCGTCTTCTTCATGCTCAACCTCCTTTTTATACTATGATAACAATATAGCTAAATTAAACATATCGTGGTCTAATTTGTCTTTTAACTTCAGCGCCTCATCTATTTTGTAATCCACAATATCATATCCTTTAATACCTACCGCCCTCCCTGCCTTTCCTTCTATTAATAGTTCTACTGCTCTACAGCCAAGTTTACTGGCTAAAATTCTATCATTTGCGGTGGGCGTGCCGCCTCTTTGTATGTACCCTAAAACAGAAACTCTTGATTCAATTCCAGTCCTATTTTCTATTTGCTTAATCAACTCTGCAGAAGTAATCTTCGCTCCTTCTGAAAGAAGAATAATGTTGTGTTGTTTTCCTCTATTTCTTCCAATGATCAGTCTCTCGCACAATTGGTCCATATCCAGTTCCTCTTCGGGAACGATAATGCCATCTGCACCTCCTGCAAGACCCGCATACAATGCGATATCTCCACAGTTTCTGCCCATAACTTCAATAATCATAACACGCTCATGGGAAGAAGAGGTGTCTCGAATATTGCCAATGGCATCTAAAGCCGTGTTTACCGCTGTGTCAAAGCCGATTGTAAAGTCTGTATATCCTAAATCATTATCAATGGTTCCAGGAAGCCCAATGGCCGGAAAGCCAGCTTGACTGATTTTTTCAGCACCTTTCATAGATCCGTCGCCACCTATAACCACCAGTCCTTCAATTTTAAAAATCTTTAAGATGTCTAAAGCCTTTTTAAAGCCTTCCTCAGACTTAAACTCCTCACTTCTCGCTGTTCCTAAAACGGTGCCACCTCTATTAATGATGCCTCCAACAGAAGAAATGGTCATTTCTTCAATATCTCCATTTATTAATCCCTGATACCCTTTTTTAATGCCTGCCACTTCCAGACCTTTACTTATGGCGGTTCGCACCACAGCTCTTATGGCAGCATTCATTCCAGGTGCATCGCCCCCGCTTGTAAGTACTCCGATTTTCTTCATTGTGCACTCTCCTTTTTAAAACATATTGGAAAGGGAAATTTATCCTCCCAAGTTAATAGTATCAATATACCGTTTCACTCAAAACCTCATGAGCATCTTCTACTTCTTCTTTGGGAACAAGAAGCTCATATACTTTATTATCTTCTCTTCCTATTTTTCTTATTTTAACAAGAAGTCCCTCTTGCTCCAGAGCCTTTTGAATTTTATCAGCATCTAATTTGTTGTGTCCCATGTAAATAACTGCCCACATCATGGAAATCCCCCTTATGATGCTAAGATTTGAATATATTCTACAGAAAAAAACAAATAATATCAAACGACTTGTCCGAAATGAATTTTTTCTTTTTATTTATATTTCACACAGTCCTCGCCTAAGAATTCTCTCAATTCTGAAAATAACTCGTCTTTCTTTATATTAACCCAATTTTCACTTCTTGCAACAATTTTTTTATTGGATGCTTCTAAAAGAATAACCACTGGCGCATTTCCCTTGTATCTTAATAAAATTTGGTTGATTTTTTTAATGGTGGATTCTTCATTCAAATGCCTAGAAATCTTTAGATATAACCTACCCTGATTTTTTTTGAAAGTTCCTTGATTAATCTCATGGCTCTTAGTTATGGGTACAATCCTCTCAGCGATAATTTTAGGCACTTCCTCTTCTTTCATGCTTATCTTTCCTTTTAATGCTATGATGCTATCTTCCTTAAGAACAGCAATGCTCTCTTCAAATACATTTGGAAATACAATGACTTCAACACTTCCATATAAGTCCTCTAAGGTAATAAAGGCCATCATTTTATTCTTTCTTGTCACCATATTTTTCTTTGAAGCAATAATACCTGCCAGTACCACCTGCATCTCATCTTTTATATGTTGTTCATCATGCATTAGGATTTCTGTATTGATGGTTGAAATCTTACTGATCTCCTTTTCATATTCTGAAAGAGGATGTCCGCTAATATAAAGTCCCAACATTTCTTTTTCCATAGAAAGAAGAATTTTATTTGGAAATTCTTCAATGGCCGGAAGCATTTCCTCTCTTAAAGTATCGGTAAAACGATCCATGCTTTGAAACAAAGAGAGTTGTCCATCAATATTATTACGTGCCATACTCTGGGAACCTTCCATAAGCTTTTCATAAACACCTATCATCTGTGCCCGATTAGCACCTATCCCATCAAAAGCACCTGCTTTAATTAAACTCTCTACTGCTTTCTTATTGATTTCATGAATGTCAATCCTATCAATAAAGTCGAAAATGCTTTTGTATTCTCCACCCCTATCTCTTTCATTCATAATGCTTTCAATCATATTTTGTCCTACATTTTTTATGGCATGAAGGCCAAAATGAATCTTTTTATCTTTAACCGTAAATTTTAATTCGCTCTCATTAATATGTGGTGCCATTACTTTTATATCCATTTCCTTGCAATTTCGGATATACAATGCTATTTTCGATGCATCTCCCATAACACTTGTCAACAACGCTGCCATAAATTCTACAGGATAATAAACTTTAAGAAATGCTGTTTCATAAGCCAATACCGCATAAGCAGCTGCATGGGATTTATTAAAAGCATATTTAGCAAAATCGATCATCTCATCATAAATTTTATTCGCAATACTTTCAGGAATGCCACTCTGTACACATCCCATAATTTCCTTTTCACCTTGCTCATTGAGCTTTCCATGGATAAAATATTCCCGCTCTTCTTCCATGACGCTCATTTTTTTCTTGCCCATGGCACGTCTGACCAAGTCACTTCTTCCAAAAGAATAACCTGCAAGCTCTCTTACAATTTGCATGACTTGTTCTTGGTATACCATGCATCCATAAGTAACGTTCAAAATTGGCTCAAGGCTTTCATGATCATATTTTATTTTCCCAGTCATCTTTTTATTCTGAATGTATTTTGGAATAGAATCCATGGGACCTGGCCTGTATAGCGAAATGCCCGCTATTATGTCTTCGAAGTTGTCCGGCTTTAATTCTGTCATAAATTGACGCATGCCCTGACTCTCAAGCTGGAAAACACCCAGTGTATTTCCACAACTGATCAAATCATATACTTTGGAATCATTATACTCTAGTTGTAAAAGATCAATTTTATTGCCATGATTTTTTTCTATGAGTTCCAGCGCATCTCTAATGACTGTAAGATTTCTGAGTCCTAAAAAATCCATTTTTAAAAGTCCTAATTCTTCAAGGGTTCCCATAGTAAATTGTGTTGAAATACCTTTATCTTGTAAGTATAATGGCACATATTCATCAATGGATTCTTTTGATATTACCACTCCAGCCGCATGGGTAGAAGCATGGCGGGCAAGTCCTTCTAAAGCTTTTGCTGCATCAATAAGATATTTAATTCTCTCATCTTTATTATATTCTATTTTTAAATCAGCATTTACCTCAAGGGCTAAGTCAATAGTCATTCCTAAATCCATGGGAATTTTTTTAGCAATGCCATCTACCTGAGCATAAGGCATATTAATGGCACGCCCTACATCTCTTAACGCGGCTCTTGCTTTCATGGTTCCAAAGGTTATAATCTGTGCGACTCTGTCTTTTCCGTATTTTTCAATGACATAATTAATGACTTCCTGTCGTCTCTCATAACAAAAATCAATATCAATATCTGGCATTGTGATTCTTTCAGGATTTAGAAATCGTTCAAAAATCAAATTGTACTTTATAGGGTCAATGTCCGTAATTTTAAGGGTATATGCAACAAGGCTTCCAGCAGCTGACCCTCTACCGGGACCTACCATTATATGATTCCTCTTTGAATAATCTATGAAATCCCAAACAATGAGAAAGTATTCTATATATCCCATTTTTACAATGGTATTCAATTCATACTCCAAACGATCTTTTAGCTCTGAATTCACGTTTTTATACCTAAATGAAAGCCCAGCATAACATAATTCTCTTAGGTATTGTTCGTTGGTATATCCATCCGGCGCTTGATAATTGGGAAGGTGTATTTCATTAAATGCAAATTCCACATGACACATATCCGCAATTTTTTTAGTATTTTCAATAGCCGAAGGCATGTCGAAGAAAAGCCTTTGCATTTCTTCTGTTGATTTCAGATAAAACTGGTCATTTGGAAACTTTAATCGGTTGCTGTCTTCAATATTTTTTCCTGTCTGTATGCAAAGTAGAATATCATGAGTTTCCGCATCTTCTTTTTTGACATAATGAATATCATTGGTTGCAACTAAAGGAATATCTGTTTCCATACTTAATCTTTTAAGCATGGGATTAATCTTCAATTCTTCTTCAAGGCCTTGGTTTTGAACTTCCAAGTAAAAGTGATCTTTTCCAAAAATATCTTCCAACTCTTTGGCTTCAGCCTTTGCCCCTTCATAGTCATCCTGCAATAATTTTCTTTGTATATTTCCTGCAATACATCCACTTAATGCAATGAGCCCTTCACTGTGATTTCTAAGGACTGAATAATCGATTCTTGGTTTGTAGTAAAATCCTTTGGTAAACCCATAGGATACGATCTTAATTAAATTTTTATAACCCACATTGTTTTTAGCTAATAAAATTAAATGACCTGGGTTTTTATCTTTCTCCGAGTCTTTATCATGCATGGTTCTTGGAGCTGTGTATACTTCACATCCAATAATAGGTTTAATCCCTTCCTGCAACGCTGCTTTGTAGAAGTCGATGACACCAAACATTGTTCCGTGATCAGTAATCGCCAAAGCAGGCATGCCAAATTCCTTGGCTCGCTTAACAATATCTTTGATTCTGGCAGATCCGTCTAAAAGACTATATTCCGTATGTGTATGAAGATGCACAAAGCTCATATTAATTCCCCGCTTTAGTTAGTTTAAGTTTAAGGTTAAGTGTAAGTTTAAGTTGTAGGGTTGGGTCCCTGTGCCCAACCGCAGTTCAATTCGTAGGGTTGGGTCCCTGTGCCCAACCGCACCTTAGATAGAAGATAGATAAGAGATAAGAGATAATAGATAACAGTTAATGTAGAAATTTTGCCAAAGGCAAAATTTCCTCCTTAATTCTTAATTCTTAATTCTTAATTCTTAATTCTTAATTCTTAATTCTTAATTCTTAATTATTATTTCACATTTCTCCTTGCTTTATTTTCTCGGCTATTTTCTCAATTTTTTTCATTCTATGATTGACACCAGATTTACCTACTGGTGGATCTAGCATTTCTCCAAGCTCCAGCATGCTTGCATCCCTATTGTTAAGTCTAAGTTCAGCAATTTCTCTAAGCTTATCTGACAATATTTTTAATCCTCTTTCTTTTTCAATGTATTGAATATGATGCATTTGCCTTATGGACGTATCTACTATTTTATTAAGATTTGCTGTCTCACAATTAACAAGTCTGTTTACCTTGTTTCTCATATCCTTTACAATTCTAATATTTTCTAAATCTAACAAGGTATTATAAGCACCTATAATATTTAGAAAATCAACAATTTGTTCACCTTCTTTAAGATATATGACAAAATTCTTTTTTCTTGTTACTATTTTAGCATTTAATTCGAATTTATTTAACAGGTTTTTAATATCTTCACCCAATTGATTGTTATTTGTTACAATTTCAAGATGATAGGACTTTCCAGGATCTGAAACTGAACCAGCTCCAAGAAAAGCGCCTCTTAAGTAGGCTCTTTTACAACATCTTTTTTTAATAAGTTTTTCTGGGATTGAATAATCTATATCATTCAATCCGTCTCTTACTATGAGAACACCTGTTTTCTTAAGTATCTCTTCCGCTTTCATCTCAGAAAGAACAATAAGTTCATAATAATGATGTTTTTTAAGCATTTTACTTTGACTGATGACAAGATCCGTATGAATATTAAAGTACAATTTTAACAGCTTGATTATCTTTCGTGCTGCAGCAGGATTTTCTGTTACTAGTTTAATATTCATCTTTCCATGACCTGAGAGCTGTATGGTCCCACACATTCTGATAAATCCCGAAATTTCTGCTAATTGGCAGCATTTGTTTTCAGGAATGACACGGGCTAGTTCGTTTTTGGTTGTTGCTGAAAAAGACATTTTTTCACCTCTTTTATAAACAGATGGAATGTGGTTGGGCACGGGGACCCAACCCTACGCCTTTCACTCATCTTGCTTTTCACGGGCAGGCACAAGACTCGCCCCCATTTTATTGCTTGTTCGGGCAGGCACAAGACCAGCCCCTACTTTATTGCTTGTTCGGGCAGGTGCAAGACCAGCCCCTACTATATTATTGATTTACCTCCATGCATAATGTTTATTTTTTAAAGCAAACTAATTAGTAAGCTCTTGTTTTATATTGGGTCAAGCAAAGCCCGATATATACCATCTGATTATTCTTTCTTAGATGGGAAGTTTCAATCAGAAAAAGTTTAAAATTTTTGGAGGTGACTATATGAACCAAAATCAGGATATCAAATGTAGCGTACATAATTGTCAGTATTACAAAGACAATTATTGTACAGCCGATCGTATTCAAGTTGATAACCAATATGGCAGTCTATCAAACAACAGTGATGAAACAATATGTGTAACCTTTAAACCAAAAGACAGTTAAGTTTTAAAAGACCTTACTTCAAAGTAAGGTCTTTTAAAACACTAATACCTAGCTAGCAAAGCTCTTCTGTTGTCTTCATGTTTTTTACTTCCAAAGTTCTTTTTCAATAAATATATTATATAGCTTTTTAGCTATTGATTAACTTGTTTATCATTTAAATTCCTGGAAATTTTTTCTGAAAATATTAATTAAAGCAGGGTTATCATCTAATCTATAAATTCTTGCCGCTCTTCCTTGAGTGTCATAGTCACATCCATTCCACCATATTGCTGCCTTAATTCTTTCATACTTGGAGATGTTTTCAAACATTTCCATTACCCATTCCTCTTTATTCCCCCCTACACTATTTGATCCAAACTCCGTTATCATAAATGGTTTGTTGAAAGTTTTGTCATATTCCATATATAATTCATCATAGATTTCTTGAAATCCTCGCCAAACCTCTCCGGGATAATAGTTTCCCGTGTTATATCCTGTCATTCCAATAACATCTACAAAGGAATCTCCCGGGTAATAGGCCAAAGGATCATTCCATCTAAAATCGGGGAAGGATTTATCATGAGGGTTCCATATCCAGATAACATTATCCACTTCATTTTCTTCAAAAGTTCTATAAATGTACCGATAGAGCTCTTTATAGATCATGGGGTCCTTGGAGGTATAATAGGAAGAATACAGACACCAATCTCCATTCATTTCATTATTAAGCCTAAACAGCACTGGGTGTTCAAATGCTTTCAACATCTCTGCATACTCTTTGAAATAAGCATCGTATTCACCATTTAATATATCGTACACCATATTTCCTTCTTGGTCATTTTGGCGACTTGTTTGTAAAGTAAGTTGCACATATCTTTCATCCTTGTAGGCTTTCTCTAATCCGCTCTTTAAAACTTCAAGATTTTGTTCAGATGGAAGGTTATGATACCTTACAAGAAAATCAAATTTAAAATCCAATCTGTCTTCTGTCTTTTTAAAATAATCCAGATAGTCCGGCGCAAAATTATCAAATATGCCCCAAGTGAGCTTTGTAGCGTCAATAAAGTAATTGTTATAAAACGTTTGAGTCTCTTCATTCCAGCTCTTTATTGAATCATCTTCAGGCAGCTTGTCCATATATACTTGCCCTTTTCTCTCAATAATTCTGAAACTCTTAATCATCTCAAGACAAATCTCATCTTTCAGCGGTTCTGAAGATTTGAAAAACAAACTATATACTTCTTTATTGTTCTTGATAATTTCAGCGCTTAAATAATAATTCTTATCATTTTCTATCTTTTCCAGCTTATTTCTATTCCATTTCGCCGTATGTATCACATAACCATTATGATTAAATAGGCTTTCATTTTCCTTAAAATGGTCTGTCGTGTTATTTAAAAATCCATTAGAATAATAAATATAGCTCCAGACATTTGCTAATGAATTATTCAAATTATCATAATAAATTTCTATTTGGGTGGTTTCATCAAAAATGAGATTGTGTACAGGGGAAAGGTGAACATCCAAATGCATATGATTAGGGTAATTCACACTGTATCCATTAGGATAATCTGTTAATTTATTGAAGCTATCTGATATAGGGGTAATGGTTTTTACATCATCAGTAGGGTTTGTACTCCTGGTTTCTGAATTCTTTCCATTAATAATTACCCTTTCATCCGTAGTAATCGAATCATTTGCAACTGCTCTTTCAGTAAAGACAATAAATAATAATGCTATCAATAATACTGCAATACCTGCTCTTTTCAAAACCAACCTCCTAGTTAAATTAAGAGTTAATGAAAAATGAATAATGAATAAGGAATAATGAAGGAGGAAATTTTCAAAGAAAATTTCTAACATGAAATTAATAATTTTTTTTATAACTAAATCGAGGAGATTTTACAATAGTAAAATCTTTTCCTTCATCGTTCATTGTTCATTGTTCATTGTTCATTATTCATTGTTTAACTCCTTGATAATACTTGCTATTTTATCAGCATCATGTCGAATATAGCCTTGCTTCACATCCACATAAGCACCTTCGACAACTTGTATCCCTTTCTTTTTCAAAGCACGTGATTCCTTTTTTGTCAAAAGAACAGGTTTTGCGCCGTCCTCATTATATTTTACCAGATTATCTTCTGAAATTCTCTCATTATTTACAAGAATATAGTCAATTATTTTTTCGTCTGTATGCTGTAGAACTGCTTTTAAGTGGTCCATCACACCATAACCATCTGTTTCTCCAGGTTGAGTCATTATATTCGTTATGAATACTTTCTTTGCCTCTGATTTTAAAATTGCTTCGATAATACCTTTCACAAGAAAGTTAGGAATGATACTGGTGTATAAACTTCCCGGTCCAAAGACAATGATATCAGCACTTTGAATTGCACTAATAGTCCCCTCTAATGGCATGGGAGCATGAGGTTCTACGAAAACATGTTGAATACGGCTTTTGTATTTTATAACAGCTAAAGGAATTTTAGATTCTCCCACTATTATTTTTCCATTTTCCAGTTCAGCACATAATTGTATATCTTCGGCGGTAACAGGCACCACTCTCCCTTTCACCGCTAGTATTTCATGCACTTTTGCAATTGCTTCTTCGAAATTTTCATATACACCTGTTAATGCAGCAATCAACAAATTCCCAAAGTTCTGTCCTGACAGGCGACCTTCTTTGAATCGATATTGTAAAAGTTCCTGCATATCTTCCTCTGTATCAGCCAGTGCAAGAATACAGCTTCTGATATCACCAGGCGGTAACATTCCTAAATCTTCCCTAAGAACGCCTGATCCTCCACCATCGTCCGTGGTGGTGACAATAGCCGTTATATTTGAAGTGATTTTTTTAAACCCTCTGAGGATTACGGATAAACCAGTTCCCCCTCCAACCACTACAATTTTGAAGCCTTTATCAAGATGATACTTTTCATGAATTTTATATTGCAAAAGTTCCGATAAGTCGGATATCTCTAAAATGGAAAACAATGATCTCATGGCTTTACGCAGGGAATAAACAATCATTATAATGCCTATTAACAAAACAAAAACATGGATTTGCATTGACCCTTGTTTAAGGAATTGATTAAGGTACGGATAAATACCAATGAAAATTAGAAATATTCCTATAGAACCCATGAATAACCATCGCTTAATATGAATGCCTGGTTTCAACCAGTTAAAATGCTTCATGGCGCCCCCCGAATAATCAAAGTGTAAGTTGCAAGGCAGATAAGAGATAACAGATAATAGTTAAGGAAAGGTTTTGTTCCAAAACCTCCAGTATATGAACACCAACCGAAACGACAAACTTGAAAAAAATGAACAATGAAGGTAGAAATATTGCCAAAGGCATATTTCTGACCATAACTGTTATCTATTATCTGTTATCTGTTATCTGTTATCTGTTATCTCTTATCCCTTATCTACCTTGTCCCTGTAATCTTAGTATTTATATATCTCTATGCGATATGACGACTCTTTTTCCTTCTTTCGAAAGAATATCATTAAACTCATTTGCAAGAACTACAGATCGATGCTGGCCCCCTGTACACCCAAAGGCAATGACCAATTGTGATTTTCCTTCTCTCAAATAATAAGGAATCAGAAATTTTATTAAATCATATATTTTATCTACGAAAGTTTTACTTTCTGGCCATTTTAATACATATTCCTTAACTTTGCGATTGTTTCCCGTTAGATGCTTCATACTACTAAGGTAAAAGGGATTTCTTAAGAACCTCACATCAAAAACAATATCTGAATCTAAAGGAATGCCATTCTTGTATCCAAAAGACATTATGTTTATAGAGAGGCTCTCAACCTTCTCATGTGTATCAAATATTTTTTTTAATTCTAGTTTTAGTTGCGTAGGAGACATGTTAGAAGTATCAATGATATAATCGGCAATTTTTCTGATCTCCGAGAGCTTGTCACGTTCTTGTGTAATCCCATCCTGAATACTTCCATCTTTACTAACCGGGTGAATTCGCCTTGATTCTTTATATCTTCTAATGAGCACTTCATCTGATGCCTCTAAAAAGACAACTTTATGATTCCCCCCTATGCTTTGCATATCCTCTATGGCTTTATTCAAATCGTCAAAGAACTCTCCACCTCTTATATCCATTACAAAGGCTGCTTTTCTAATATCTTTACCCCCCAATGACACAAAATCTTTCATGAGTTTTGGAGGAAGGTTATCGATACAATAATAGCCTAAATCTTCCATGCATTCTACTGCTTTGGTTTTTCCTGCACCAGAAAGTCCTGTGATAATAGCAATTTTCATTATTCCCTCACCTCTAATCTTCTCTTATGTTAATAATTCTATTAATTGGGAGTCCAGCCTCTTCAGCTCTTCTTAAACCCTTGCTGAATTCTCCTACCTTCTCTGGACTGTGCGCATCACTGTTAATAATGAATCTAACATTCGTCTTCGATGCTTCCATTATTTCTTCAACGGTCAAATGTCTATGATTGTTGTTGATTTCCATTAGGGTATGGTTTTTGTAACATGCATTGGCCACTTCATCCATATAAACAAACCCTTTTGAGCCAGGATGCGTTAATATATGAATTTCATTTAAATTAAGTGCCTTAATAATGGCTTCTGTATTCATGATTTTTAGCCGTTTAAACTGAATGCTTGTAATAGAACTCACATAATTGCCCATGTGAATGAATCCCGATAAGGCAAAATTATTCCCAAAAACACCATAATGATACCCCGCAAGAATGATATCATAGTTTTTCATTTCATCTTGCCTAATGTCTAATTCACCATTTGAATGAATGATATTTGCTTCTACCCCCAACTTTATGTCAAAATCAGAATAGGTTTCATTTAGGTCTTCAATCTCTTCTCGCATTTTTTTTACTTTTTCTCTTTTTACTCCATAGGTTACGTGACCAGGCCCATGATCTGTTATTGCTATGGCTTCTAATCCTTTATCAATTGCCACTTCAACATTTTGTAAAATGGTTCCCTTTCCATGAGAGTACAGAGTATGGGTATGATAGTCAAATGTCAAATGCATATTGCTTCCTCTTTTCTTCAATCACTACCAATTATTTTTACTTCTGGTTCCAAAGTAATGTCGAATTTATCTTGAACCGTACTTTGTATAATTGCAATGAGGTCTAGAATATCTTGAGAAGTGGCAGTCCCTTCATTAATAATAAACCCTGCATGTAAAGGTGAGACTCTAGCACCTCCTATGGATAGCCCTTTCAACCCTGCATCTTCAATGAGTTTACTGGCGTAGTGCCCTTGAGGCCTTTTAAAAATACTCCCGGCACTTGGATAGTTCATAGGCTGTTTGCTGTTGCGTCTGTCTGCCAATTCCTTCATCCTATTTTTTATGGTTTCCTGCTGCCCTTTTATGAGTTTCAAATGAACTTCTAAAACAACATATGGCTCATAATGAAAAATACTGTCTCTATAACCAAAATTCAATTCAGAATTCGAGAATACTTTTTCTACTCCTGAAGGATCCAATGCTTTAACCTTATAAGTAATATGGCTCATTTCTCCACCATAAGCGCCAGCATTCATAACCACTGCACCACCCACAGTTCCCGGTATTCCGCTTGCAAACTCTAACCCCGATAAAGAATATTGTGAAGCCTTCGAAGCTAAAGCAGACATAAGTGCCCCTGACTGTGCTATGATTAAATCGTCTTGGACTGAAATCTCGTTGAAACCATCACTGAGCTTAATGATAATGCCATCATAACCTTTTTCTTTTACAATGAGATTCGAACCTTTTCCCATGATATAATATTGTACGTCATATGCTTTGCATACAGATATAGCATAGGACACCTCTTTCATGCTTCCAGGAAGAACAAGAAGCTTTACCTCGCCGCCTACTTTAAAAGAAGTATATTCTTTCATAGGTGCATTCTTTATAAGCCTATGGGCCTCTATTCCTTTTTTAAGGCTATTATGTATTTTAAAAATATCCAATTTTATTATCCCCCAATAATATGAATTAAATTATTTTCTTTCTTCTCATTATTATACCATGTTTGGCTCATTTTTTATTCAACAAACTCATTACCTTTCCTCATATTTCTTCATTAGGTCCACTTTATCTTGAGTACTTAAAGTATTAATAAAACTTTTATTACTGTTCTTTATTAGATTCTCAAGTTGCCCCATATCACTGTCTTCATCATAAATACTATGAACACCCTTCACAACAGGAAAAGCATTAAATTTCCATAAGTTCAATTGTTCACTGTTGCAGGTAATGAAATCTATTAATTTAAGACACATTTCCAACTTCTGCTTATCTTTCTGTTTAAAAACCCCATAGGAAATACAATTGCCTTGCAAATATTGATTTTCACTTTCATTGTATAAAGTTATGAGTTTGTATTCACCAGGACTGCCCAGAGCGTATTCAACTTTGGCTAAATCCATTGTGCTACAAGAGATGGCTGAAAAATCTCTTTTTTCAAATTCCGAATAAATATTCTTAGTTCTTTTAAAGCCATTGACCTCCTCTAAGTTCACTAATTCTCCCTGATCCTTTAGATATTGAATTATTGAAAACAGTGTGCTTTCTCCAACAATAAAAGGCTTCTTTGAAATTTCATAGACAACTTGAGATAGATGAAGGAAATCTTTTTTGGTCCATTTAACTTCTTTAGGAATATCCGAATCGCAATTTTCTAATTCATATCGATTAAAAGCAATAACATGTAAATCAATAAGTTTAGGAATACCATATATGTTTCCTTGATATGTAATAGAATCTTTCACCCCCGAAATATACTTATCCATACTGCCTTCATGAACAAAGCTATCTAGCGGCTCTAAAACGCCTAATTGTTGGACTGCTCTCTCACTCCCCACCGGTGCAATGTCTGGCAGCGTATTTGTTTTTATAGCCGTTTCTATTTCTGGAAGACAATGTTCTGGATCTATGGGCTTAAAATCAATAAAAACGCCCCGGTTCTCTTTTTCAAATTCTTCTATTTTCTTTGCAATCCATCCATATCGTGTACCACTTTCTTTATCGAAACTGGGATAATCCCACAATACGATAATCCCTTGCCATTGGCTCTCTTTTTCATCTGTTTTTTCTTTATTTTGCTCTTTATATGCTTCAAAAGCAAAGGGCCCTGATATTACAAAAGCAACAATCAAAAGGGTAATGATCCCTTTTAATACTTTAAACACACACATTTTTTCCTCCTATAGCAATATTATTTTATATCATATACATTAAATATTCACTAAAGTAGTCGTATTCAAGTAAAACCAAATGTATAATTGCATATTTATAAGTATTTATGAATATTTATATTGATTCCCATTTTAATATCTGTTATAATTTTATTAAATTTAATGAAGAATAATGTATGAAGTAAAGGAAGTAAAAAAATTAAATATATGACTGTAAGTAATGAATTGCTGTTTGGTCATAAATAGGAGGAAAATTTAATGAATAAAGAGAAAGTAATCTTGGCCTATTCAGGCGGTTTGGATACTTCTGTCATTTTGACGTGGTTAAAAGAAGAATTAGGATATGAAGTCATCACAGTATGTGTAGACGTCGGGCAGGAGGATGACTTTAAAGCAGTAGAAAAGAAAGCTTATGCGACTGGAGCCTCGAAATCTTACATAGTCGATGTTAAAGAAGAATTTGTAACAGATTATATATATCCTACGCTAAAAGCAGGTGCCATATACGAGGATGATTATTTATTAGGAACGTCCTTTGCGCGTCCCCTGATCACCAAAAAACTCGTAGAGATTGCAGAAAAAGAGAATGCCTCAGCCATTGCTCACGGTGCAACAGGAAAGGGAAATGACCAAGTCCGGTTTGAAGCTACCATTCATGCGCTTAATCCATCTCTTAAAATTATTGCGCCTTGGAGAATGTGGCATTTGAAATCCAGAGAAGACTGCATTGATTATGCAGAAAAGCATCAGATTCCAATCGCTCAGACGAAAGAAAAAATATATAGTAGAGACCAGAACCTCTGGCATATCAGCCATGAAGGGGGAAATCTTGAAGACCCTTGGAATGAACATTCAGATGACATTCATGTTATGAGCCTTCCACCTGAAAAGGCAAAGGATAATCCTACCTTTATTGAACTTGGATTTGAAAAAGGTATTCCAATTTCTATTGATGGTCGCAAAATTGGTCCCGTATCTTTGTTGGCACTCCTAAATGAAATTGCCGGAGAAAACGGTGTTGGTACCATCGACATTGTTGAAAATAGATTGGTGGGAATGAAATCACGTGGTGTCTATGAAACCCCAGGAGGTACTGTATTGTATGAAGCACATAAAGCTATGGAAAAGCTTGTGTTAGATAGAGATACTTTGTCCTACAAAAATACCATAGCACTGAAATATGCACAGCTTGTTTATGATGGCTTATGGTTTACTCCCCTAAGAGAAGCCTTAGATGCTTTTGTAGATGTCACACAGGAAAATGTAACTGGTACTGTAAGAGTGAAATTATATAAAGGGAATTGCACGGCCGTGGCGTCTAAATCACCTTATTCCTTATATAATGAAGAATTTGTCACTTTTGGTGCCGATGAAGTTTATAATCAAAAGGATGCAGAGGGTTTTATAAATCTCTTTACACTTCCTCTTACGATTCGGGCGATAATGAAAGAAAAAATGAAAAAGAAAGACAAATAAATTAAGAATTAAGGTTGGAAATTTGTAAACCAAATTTCTTTATTTAAACTTAAGTCTTGATTTATCTAAAAGGAGTGAGCCAATTGAAATTATGGGGAGGAAGATTTTCTAAGAATACAGCATCCTTGGTGGATGCCTTTAATGCTTCTATTGAGTTTGATCAAAAGCTCTACCGTCAAGATATCCAAGGCAGTATTGCTCATGCAAAAATGCTTGGGAAACAAGGCATTATATCTTCATCAGAAGCTGAATTGATTATAGAAAATCTTAAAGCAATACGCAGAGAAATTGAAACAGGTAAAATTGAATTTAAAATTGAATTAGAAGATATTCATATGAATATAGAAAAAATATTGACAGACCGAATTGGAGATACAGGCAAAAAACTTCATACTGCTCGAAGCAGAAATGACCAAGTCGCTGTGGGCATTCGTCTATATGTTAAAGAATCCATTATAGAGATTAATGAACTCTTAGAAGCATTGTTAAAAACCTTTGTTTCTATTTCTGAAGAAAATATAGACACAGTTCTTCCTGGTTACACACATTTACAAAGAGCCCAACCTGTCACATTTGCTTATCATATAATGGCCTATTTCCAGATGTTTTCAAGAGACATGGATCGCCTAAAGGATTGTTATAAAAGAACCGACTATTTGCCCTTGGGATCTGGAGCCTTAGCAGGCACAACTTATGAAACCGACCGTGATTTTTTAGCAAAAGAACTGGACTTTTCTAACATCTGTGAAAATGCTATGGATGCCGTAAGTGATCGGGATTTCATCATAGAATTCACCAGCTGTGCTTCTATCCTTATGATGCACTTAAGCCGATTTTGTGAAGAATTGATTCTTTGGAGTTCATCGGAATTTGATTTTATAGAAATGGATGATGCCTATAGTACGGGTAGCAGCATTATGCCTCAAAAAAAGAATCCAGACTTAGCGGAACTCATTAGAGGCAAAACAGGTAGAGTCTATGGCAATTTATTCAATATCTTAACTCTTATGAAGTCTTTACCCTTAGCTTATAACAAGGATATGCAAGAAGATAAACCGCCCTTGTTTGATACAGTAGAAACACTTAAAAGCTCAATAGCTATTTTCATAGAAATGATTCAAACCATGAAAATAAAGCAAGATAATATGTATCATGCAGCAAAAACTGGTTTTTTAAATGCAACAGATGCTGCTGATTATTTGGTTCTAAAAGGAATTCCTTTTAGAGAATGTCATGAAATCATTGGAAAAATCGTCCTTTACTGTATTGAGAATCATAAAACCATTGAAGATCTTCCTTTAGATAAATTGAAACAGTTTTCAAATAAGTTTCAAGAGGATATTTATGAAAAGATAAGCATCAGAAGTTGCATTGAAGCAAAGAAGTCATCTGGCTCTACTTCCCATAATAGTGTGATTTCTATGATTGAAAGTGCAAAGAAGAAGCTAAAAATAGATTAGGGGGAAATAATTATGTCACAAAATCTGCTTGGGCGAAGCTTTTTAACTCTACTGGATTATTCATCAGTTGAGTTGCAGTTTCTAATTGATACTGCAAAATTTTTAAAAGAAAAAAAGAAAAATGGTATTAAAG
This sequence comes from Clostridia bacterium, assembly GCA_016278615.1. Lineage (GTDB taxonomy): Bacteria > Bacillota > Clostridia > Peptostreptococcales > JAAYPU01 > Soudan-22. Next base: position 39,823 of record JADQBM010000108.1, read on the forward strand.
ATTCTCTGTTAGAAGGAAAAAACATTGTATTGCTCTTTGAAAAAACTTCAACACGAACCCGTTGTGCCTTTGAAGTAGGTGCTATGGACGAAGGCGCCGGCGTTACTTTTCTTGGGATGAAAGATAGCCAAATGGGCAAAAAGGAAACCTTTGAAGACACTGCACAGGTTTTAGGCAGAATGTATGATGGGATTGAATTCCGTGGCTATAAACAAGAAACAGTTGAAACTTTGGCTAAATACTCTGGAGTGCCAGTGTTTAATGGACTTACAGACGCCTATCATCCGACTCAGATTTTAGCTGACTTTCTAACTATTTCCGAACACATTGATAAACCATTTAATGATGTTAATTTTGTCTTTGTTGGCGATGCGCGAAACAATATGGGAAATTCTTTAATGATTGGGTGTGCAAAATTAGGTATGAACTTTACTTCATTAGCTCCTAAAGAATTATTCCCTGAACCCGCTTTGGTTAAAAAAGTTCAAAAAATTGCTGATGAAACCGGTTCTTCTATCCGATTTACAGAAGATATTGTAGAAGCTGTTAAAAACGCTGATGTTATTTATACAGATGCCTGGATTTCTATGGGCGAGGAGCACTTAGCAGAAGAACGTGTCGCACTTCTTTCTTCTTATAAAGTGACCATGGATATGTTAAAGAAAACCGAAAATCCTCATGTTATCTTCATGCATTGTTTGCCGGCTTTTCATAATTTCGAAACAGATTTTGCAAAGGAAATGCTGGAACAATATGATTTGGATATATGTGAAGTAGAAGACGAAGTGTTTAAGAGCAAGCATTCCGTGGTATTCGATGAAGCAGAAAACCGTTTGCATACCATAAAAGCCATTATGGTCGCTTCTCTCTCAGAGAAATTTTATAAGAAAAGATAAGAAAAGATAAATAATAGATAACAGATAACAGATAAAAGTTAAGGAGGATTTTGTTATACAAAATCTTCTTTTTATTTTGTGCCCATGTTGGGCACACATCTAATGTAAGTTTTGCCCTTTGGCAAAACTCACCACAACTATTATCTATTATCTGTTATCTCTTATCTCTCCTATCTTTTTGTTATCTATTATCTGTTATCTCTTATCTCTCAGTTCTTAGTTCTCAGTTTCCACTTGTTAACTGTAAAAAAAGTTCAAGTCTTGAATGTAGTATATTGAGAAGTAACTCATAGAATTCAGCTGTTTCCTGTTTGGTCACAAAGCCTGAGATCAATTGGAAATAAGTCTTTGATTGCATTCTAAAATCTATTGGTGGAAATCCTTCTTTCAATAATTCATAATTCAATAAGGCTCTAGCAATTTTTTCATTGCTATCTTCATAAGGATATATTTCAATGAGTTTGTTATGTAACAATAATCCCCTAGAAATGAAATTCATTTTTTGAGCATCTGAATGGTACCATTGAATTAATTCTTCCATTAACAATGGGATTTCTTTAAAGTGAGTGGGGACATAATGAATATCTTGTATAACAGGGTTGTTCTGCCTAAACCGCATGGAACGATTCGTTGAGAGGAAAGAATGAATCTCATTAACTTCTTTAAGAAAAAGGTTATCCTTTTTCTTAACCATTTCTTCTATAAAGCTGATGCCTTCTTCATGATATCTTACTATCATATGATCCTCTATGGTCCTTTCAAGAATACACTCCCCTTTTAATATCGTTAATGTTTCATGAAGGGTTAAATGACTTCCACTCAATCTGTTGGATGAGTATATCCACTCAGAGAGCCATATTTCCCTTAAATAGTTTTCAGTTGTTGAAGCGTATGGCTTCCTATTCTCTAGCAAATATCTCTTTTTATTAATCTCTCGTATCATTTTTTCACCTGCTTGTATCCATCAATAGGGAAAGGTCTATGACCTCTCCCCACGCCTTAATTCATGAAAGGTAATTCCTGTGCATCCATTGCTTCTTCTGGTACTTCAAAGTCTTCTACATTATTTTGATTATAAACCACCATGGTCATTTCCATTTTAGCATCTTTATATATTTCAGCAACTTCTGAGAGCATTTCATCTTGGGTCGTCATGGCTTCTCCAATTTTTTGCATAGCTTCACTTAAATCCATGTAGTATTTTACAATTTCCAAGTTGGACTTATCGACCCAAACAGAATAAGTTAAGTTTCCCATATTCGAAATGGTTTCCATGACACCAGATCCTAAGATACCCCCTACGTCTAAGGAGTCGTTTTTTTCCAGAAGCTCTTTATACATATCAAAAGATACTGTAAGATCGATTTTAACGGTATCTCTTTCTCTGATGACTTCCTCTTCAACTACTTCAGCACTCTCTAAATATTCCATAAATAATCCAATGTTTTCCATTGGGTCCATGGACATCATTTCCACCAATGAAGGATCACTGATTACCATCTTATACCATTGGTCTTCTACGTTTTGATAAATAACAAACCCTTCCTCTTCCTGAATCATATATTGCTCCATGGTTTGACTCTGTTCCAATTCAGGCATATCCATATCAAGTGTCATATGCATTTTCATGGGATCCATTATGACAACCCCTGTCCCTGACATATCCATTTGAACAAGACCTTGTTCGGGAATATTCATTTCCATTAACGTTGTAATCTCCATTTCATAACTCTTCCACTCTGCAGATTTCGTAATAGATTCTTGCAAAATCTCCTGAGCAGATTTATTAGAAACCATATCTTTTTCAGAACAAGCAGACGTACTAAGTATTAACGCAATCGTCAGCGTTATTGAGATAATAATTCGTTTCATTCTCTTCCTCCTAAATTTTAATTCATTATAAATATAACATAGTCCAAGACTAATTTAAACTTTGGTTTTTATGTGACGGATCAAACCATTTATCCCCTGAGTATACATCGTTTTAAGTATACCATTTAGATATTGAAAATGATATTTTTTTACTATTATGGATATACTATAAAACAAACTATAAATCTAAGAGGAGGTGGCATGAATCATATTAGGATTTAATGTATCCTATCCACTAATTTGGATTGCCTTAGCGGTTATTTTTGCAATTATTGAGGCCTTTACTTTAGGGCTCACAACCATTTGGTTTACAGTAGGCGCATTGGTTGCAATGTTATCTGCATTAATTGGTTTGTCCATAACCTGGCAAATTCTGTTTTTCCTAATTTCATCCTCATTCCTCATCTATTTTACAAGACCTTTTGCTGTAAATTTGTTAAGAGTGGGAAAAGAAAAAACAAATGCTCAATCGCTTATTGGCGAAATAGGCTTAGTAATTGAGGAAATAGCACCTTTTGAAACAGGACTTGTCAAAGTATGGGGGCAAATATGGACAGCCAAATCCTTAGACACAGAGATCATTCACAGAAAAGAAAAAGTACGCATCATATCAATTGTAGGCGTCAAACTAATGGTAAAAAAATTAAAAGAAGAATAAAAAACCAACAGGAGGTAATTGAATATGTTTGAAATGGGAATACCGATTATATTAATATTTATAGCCATTCTCCTTATTATTACAAACATCCGAGTGGTTCCTCAAGCGCATTCGTATGTTATTGAAAGATTAGGAGCTTATGAATCTACTTGGCAAGTGGGTATTCATATTAAAATTCCCCTAATTGACAAGATTTCAGAAAAAGTGTCCGTAAAGGAACGCGTTATAGATTTTCCACCACAACCTGTCATAACAAAAGACAATATCACCATGCAAATTGATACAGTTATATACTATCAAATCACAGATCCAAAATTGTATACCTATGGCGTCGAAAATCCACTTTCTGCTATTGAAAACCTTACTGCAACCACGCTTCGAAACATTATTGGAGATTTAGAGCTTGATGACACACTTACCAGTCGAGATATAATCAATACTAAAATGAGAAGCATCTTGGATGAAGCTACAGATCCATGGGGTATTAAAATCAACCGGGTAGAGGTTAAAAACATCATCCCTCCAGAAGGTATTCAACAAGCAATGGAAAAACAAATGCGTGCCGAAAGAGAAAGAAGAGAGTCCATTTTACGAGCGGAAGGGGAAAAAAGATCGGCAATCCTTGTTGCAGAAGGTCAAAAAGAAGCTGTGATTCTTCAGGCGGAAGCAGCAAAACAATCTGCTATTAGAGAGTCCGAAGGTCAAGCCGAAGCGATATTAAAGGTGCAACAAGCAACATCAGAAGGTTTGAAGATGCTGAAGGCCGCTGAAGTGGACAAAGCGGTTATTTCACTCAAAAGCTTAGAAGCCTTTGCAAGAATCGCTGATGGGAAAGCAACTAAAATTATTATCCCTTCTGAAATTCAAGGGCTTGCAGGTTTGGCCACATCTATTTCAGAGATACTAAATAGCAAACAAAGTTCTTAGTCTACTTAAGGTCGTTGGAGGTTTTAATAATATAAGCAAATATTTCTGATACCACCTGATATAATTCTGAAGGAATTTCTTGCCCCAATTCAAGCTGCGATAATAGCCCTGCTGCAGTTTCATCGCGGCAAATGGGAATTCCTGCTTTATTTGCAACTTCAATAATACGCTCAGCTATATATCCCGCTCCAGAAGCAACAATAACTGGCGATGTATCTTTATTTTCATCATAAGAAAGGGCTACGGCATTTTTTATTTCTTTATCGTTGTATGAGAGTCGTCGATAATTATTATGCTTTGACATTGATTCCATCCCTTCTTTCGTGTGAATTGGGAAATACTTCCCTTAATATACGGGCCTGTTTCAATACCATGACTTGGACCCTATTTGAATGGAGACCTGCCTTAGAAGCAGCGTTTCTGATGATTTCTTCCAAGTCAAAAAACTCATTAACAAGAGAAGGGGGACAATAAACATGGGTGTCCAATTTCTTGCCTTCAAAAAATATATCTATCTCAAATCGCCCCATGCTTGTAATATCAATGATCAACAACATACGGATGCTTTTCTCAACCGTCTTTGGTTCTTCTTCATTTTCGCTATTTGAATCCACCCATAATTCCCCAAATCCACTAATATCTTCATACTTTATGGGGAGCACAAAATGAAGCATAGGTGATTTCATGCTCTGCCCCGCCAATATAACTTTCAGTATTTGCTCACTGGCAGACTTAAACAAATTGTTTGCCTTATCTATATGGTCTTCTATAAAAGATAAAATTTTTCCTATTACTACCGTTTCTTTCTCAGAGTCCCCTAATATAGGTTTCCGGATAAAAGAATGTCCTTCGTCCAGAAGTTTTATAAATCGCCTTATTTCTCCCATGGTCTTTTTATTCTGTGTTTTTTGAAGTATCTTAGATAGTTCTATAAGAGATAATTTCATGTTTTTTTCTATATTTGTGTTTGAAGATTCTGATATATATTCTTTTAAAATCTGAACTACAGCATTTTCTACTCTTTCATTATGGGGATTATTCTTGAGAATACTTCTTAGAAGATCAAAAAATTCACCTTTAAAAAGGTTTGTATACTGATGCTGATTTTTGATTTCATAAGGAATGGATTCAGGTAATATCAACAATTGAGAAAGACCATCTTGAGAGAAAGATGCTCCGTAATGGTATAGGTCTTTTATTGCATTCATAAGACTTGCCGGTTCTTTTCTATTCAGAATCTCCCATGGAGCAGTCTCCAACTTTTGCTGAGATTGATTCAAAAGATTCCGTTGAATTGACGCTGTGTCTTTACTTGAAGCTGATAAGATATGCTTATGGTACTTTAAAAGTCTTTCTGTTGCATTTATTTTTGTAAAGGAATCTGTCATAACCCAATCTCCTTTAATTTAAAAAAACGGATAAATCAATATGTCATAAGCATTTTTCTTTACTATCTAATGGGACATTAGCTCGTGTACACGCTTTATAAAAGGTTTCATTTTCATCTCTTCCTGTATGTTCACAGAGGCCACATTGAATGGTTACACCTATATTATAATATTTAAGAAAGTTTTCTTTAACGGTCTTAATAACATGCTCCACTGCCTTTTGAGCTTTATCTGATGAAGTCTCAGTAAAGATGACAGCAAAAACACCTGAATTAATATATGCTGCAATATCCGTATTGCGAATACATTGATTTACCGTGTAGGCGGCATATTTCATGTGATCTTTATTGAATAAAACTCTAGGGTCAGGATCATTTGATTTTATTGAAAATATGGCGATACAAAATGGATTTACATATCGCAAAAATCTATTTTTCTCTTTTTCCAATTCCTCGACAAACCCTTTCTTACTTAAAAGGCCTGTTGTTTCATCTTTCACCAGATGCATATCAGCATATAACTGTGCAGCAGAGGCCTTTGTATGGGAGTGATATAGGTATTTAAATTTATGAGCAAGTGCTTTCAAATCATGGTATTCTAATAACACCTTCCAGTTGTTATCCTCTAATACAAGCATCTTTGTAAAGCGATACTCCGTTACTTTTCCTGATTGTATATTTTTTTCTGATATATTCACATCAAACTCAATAATCTTTTCGCAATAGATACCATTCAGATAGGTACGTTCATATGTATTAAAAATCCGTGTTTCAAAGTTACCAATTCCATATATCTTTGATACAGCCTCTCTCCACTGTATAAATTCATCTAATACAATATTCCTTTTATTCCAATTGCTCAGCAAATGATAGGCTTTTTCAAAACTCTTTTGAGAAAGCGCTGTTAAATACGTGTTCAATGCCCCTTGGGCTTTTTCATTATGGACTAATTCAAAGCCCTTTTTCCACTCATGATGTTGATGGATAGATTGTTTTAATGATGAATTATTTTTATTGAGCCATAATTTATGAAATTCTTTTCTTCCTTCTGGATTTTTTAGAACTTCATAGGCTCTATTAATCTTTCTGATTTTTTCTTCGGAATGCTCGCCTCTATTGATATCCGGATGATATTTTTTACAGAGACGGCGATAGGCCCCTTCAATAACTTCCTGTTCAGCATTATGATGAACCTGAAGAATATGATAATAATCTTCCCATATTTTCATTACAATTTTCCTTTCAGCTGGTCCAATTTCCTTCAGTGTATTCAGTGTATAATGTATAATTTTATCACATTTTACCATGAGAGTAAAACTTCTTGAGGATAACGTTCTCTGCAACAGGAGGGTCATAGGGAACAGAGAACTGTGGAAAGGAGATAAAAATCCTAAAAATATGAAAGCACTGGAAAACTTATCTTATAGACTGGTGCATGACATAGCTGCTCCAATGATTCCAGCTTTATTGCCAAGTTCAGCTAAAACAATCTTCCCTACAGGAATTTCCTTGAAATACCGATGTTTCATAACTGCCTTTCTTACTTTTTCGAGAAGATACTCACCTGCCTCGGAAACACCTCCACCAATGATAATAATTTCCGGGTCAATAACGCTGATAATATTTACAATTCCTACCCCAAGATAGTCAGTCATTCTATTAACTGCTTTTTCAGCCACCTTATCGCCCTTTTTTGCTGCATTAAATATCATTAATCCATTAATTTTCTTAGTACTCCCCTTTTCAACCTTGGCTAAAATACTATGTTCTTCTTCTATTAACTTACATGTGTATCTAATAAGAGCAACCGCTGAAGAAAAAGTTTCTAAACAGCCACTTTTACCGCAACTACAAGGATAAAGTCCTTCTCCAACAACCATATGTCCAAATTCAGCAGCGATACAATTGCTACCGTTTATGAGGTTTCCGTCTATCATCACCGCGCCTCCAATGCCTGTTCCAATGGTAATCATGACACCATTTTTTATGTTTCTTGTTTTAAATTCTGCAAGTCCGGCTAAGTTTGCATCATTTCCAACAAATACAGGGATCCCCAAGGCATCTTCCATAATATCCTTTATGGCTATTTCTTTCCACCCCAAATTAACACATTTTATGACGCACCCTGTCTTAAAATCAACAGGTCCAGGCACACCTATCCCAATAGACCTGACTGATTCTTTTGAAATATCATTAGACTTCATAATATCTCTTGCTAAAAAAATGATGTCTTCTATCATTTCTTCAGGACTTCTTCCACTGTCAGTTGGAATTGATTTATTAAACATCAATTTTTCCTCTGAGTTTAGCAATCCGCCTTTAATATTGGTTCCACCTAAATCAATTCCTATGTCATACATCATCCCAACCCTCCTTTATTCTTTATTATTTAACCTCTTCGATTTTCCATATAACATGGGCATACTCTTTAATAGATCTGTCACTACTAAATTTACCACTATTACACATGTTAATCCAACATTTTCTTGCCCAATCCATTTCATTTCCATATGCTTCATTTATTTTTTCATGAGCTAAGGCATAGCTTTCAAAATCCTTTAATATAAAATAGTGGTCCGCCATATGCCAATGTGTTCCTTGCAATAAGGCATTAAATAACTCTTTAAACATGCCAGTGCCTCCATCATTGAAAGTGCCATCAACCAGTGTGTCGACGACACGTTTTAGGCCTGGAACATTTTCATAATATTGTTTGGGGTTATAGTTTGAATATAGTTTTTCCAGTTCCTCTACATTGGCTCCAAAAATAAAATTATTTTCCCATCCTGCCTCTTCAACAATTTCCACATTGGCACCATCAAATGTTCCAATGGTTGGAGTGCCGTTAAGCATTAATTTCATATTGCCTGTTCCAGATGCTTCTTTTCCAGCTGTAGATATCTGTTCAGAAACATCTGCCGCGGGAAAGAGCTTTTCAGCATAGGTGACATTATAATTTTGAATAAAGATCACTTTTATCTTGCTGTTTATTTCTTCATCATTATTTACCATATGGGCAACCTCATTAATGTATTTAATGATGGCTTTTGCTCTAAAGTATCCTGGCGCAGCTTTTCCTCCAATAATATAAGTTACTGGTGTAATATTTATATTTGGATTCTCCTTTATTTTATAATACCTATATAAAATATGAAAAGCGTTTAGCAATTGTCGCTTATATTCATGAATCCTTTTAACATGAATGTCAAAAATAGAATTGGGCTCTACTATAACATTTTCTTTAGCTTTTAGATGCTCTGCTAACTGTTGTTTCTTTTTGTGCTTTATTTGTATAAAGCGTTTAAGGATGTCTTCATGGTCTTTATAATTTTCTAATTTTTTTAACATTTCAAGATTCGCAACCCAATCTCGATTCCCTAATAATTCGGTTATTAAAGAAGATAACTCTTCGTTACTGTAAACCATCCATCTTCTTGGTGTAATGCCATTGGTAACATTATGAAACTTATCTGGGTATAATGCATACCAATTCTTTAATTCTCGTCTTTTGAGTATCTCTGTATGAAGATAGGCAACTCCATTAATTGAAAAGCTCCCGAATATTGCAAGCCATGCCATATGAATTTGATGGTTAGAGATAATCTTCATGGATTCTATATTCTCGCCAGGGACTTTTCTATAATTTAATTCATCTAAGAATTTCCTATCAATACATTCGATGATTTCATATATACGTGGTAACAATTCTCTAAAAATATCTACGTTCCACTTTTCCAATGCTTCAGATAAGATTGTATGGTTTGTATAAGCAAAAGTTCTAATGGTTATATTCCATGCTTCATCCCAGGTTAGGCCTTCTTCATCCATTAATATTCTCATTAGTTCGGGAATTGCCACAACGGGATGGGTATCATTAAGCTGAATCACATGATAATCAGGAAACTTTATAAATTCCTTCCCGAATTTATGTTTGAATTTTCGTACCATATCCATTAGAGAAGCTGACACAAAAAAGTACTGTTGTCTTAAACGCAAAAGTTTTCCTTCTCTATGAGAGTCATTGGGATACAAGATTCGTGAAATATCTTTTGCGCGATTTTTCTCCGACACAGCTAAGTCATACTTTTGATCATTAAAGGCTCCGAAGTCAAAATCTTCTATGGGTTCACTTTTCCACAACCTTAACCGATTAATACTTTTGGATTTGTATCCAATAATAGGCGTGTCATACGGAACAGCTCTCACCTTGCTATCTGAATACTGAACAATAATTGAATCTTCAATCATTCGAAGGAACCATGGATCATCGTATTCTAACCAATTATCCGTCTTTTCAACCTGAAAACCATTTATGATTTTCTGCTCAAAAATCCCATATTCATACCGAATACCATACCCGGTTAAGGGAAGATTGCAAGTTGCACTGGAATCAAGATAACCAGCGGCTAACCTCCCAAGTCCACCATTTCCTAAACCTGCATCTGCTTCTGCATTTTCTATTTCCTCCAGAGAAAACCCTGCCTTATCCAAAACGTCCTTGACTTCATCATATAGGCTTAAATTTATCAGATTATTTCCTAAAGCTCTTCCCATTAAGTACTCAGCAGAAAAATAACAAGCTTGCTTTACATCTTCATATCTCTTTTGAGTCTCTATCCAATCATCAGAAATCATTGCCATAATAGCCTTTCCAATGGCATAATATTTCTCATGTGCCTCCGCATTTTTTAGTGTTTTTGCATATTGTGACTTTAGAACCCTATTTACATTTTCAATAAAGTTATCCTTTATTGCCATTACCTCACAGCCTCTCATATAAATCTGTTATTTCATACATTTTTTTAACCAACTTATCTGTCATTTGTTCTTTTGTGACTCTCCATCTCCAGTTCAAACCCAATGTGGAGGGCGTATTCATCCTTGCAGAAACTCCCAGACCCAGACAGTCTTGCATTGGAGCAATTGCAATATTTGCCGGTGAGCTCCAAACACTTCGTATGAACCCCCAATGATACCCTTCTCTTCTGGAGAGTTTTAAGTACTTAATGGCATAAGCCTTATAAGATTTTCTCGTGGTCTTTAACCACCCTATTACCGTTTCGTTGTCATGGGTTCCTGTATAAGCCGCACAATTTTCACGATAATTATGGGGTAAATAAGTGCCTTTCCTTCTATTATCAAAGGCGAATAGTAGCACTTTCATGCCTGGGAAACCTGTTTGATCTAAAAGCTCATTTACCTCGGGCGTCAGAAAACCTAAGTCTTCCGCAATAATGTGTATATCCTGAAAATCTTTTTTAACCTGATTGAAAAACTTAATTCCAGGTCCTTTTACCCATCTGCCATTTACAGATGTATGTTCTCCATAGGGCACTTCCCAAAAAGACTCAAAACCCCTAAAATGGTCAAATCTTACAATATCATATAGATTTTTACTGGTTTCAATTCTTCTCATCCACCAATCATAGTTGCTTTTCTCAAGAAATTCCCAATTATAAATTGGGTTTCCCCATAACTGACCTGTTCTGGAAAATGAATCTGGTGGACATCCAGAAACACATTTAGGTATCATGTTTTTATCCAAAAGAAAAATATCACTATGGGTCCATGTATCCGCACTGTCATAAGCCGTGTAAATTGGGATATCTCCAATAATTTTAATCCCCTTATCATTGGAATATTCTTTAAGATTTTTCCATTGTTCAAAAAAGTTATATTGTATAAATACCCAAAAGTTTATCTCATCTTCCAGTTCCCCTCTGTATTCCTTCAAGGTCTTTTTGTCTCTTTGTTTCAAATTAGTGTCCCATTTAAACCATGGCTTATTATTGAATTTTGTTTTTAAAGACATAAACAATGCATAATCCAAAAGCCAGTATTTGTTTTCTTTTTGAAATTCTTGTAGATCATTGATTTCACACCTTTTTGACCTTTTGTAAGCCAATCGAAGAATCGCCATTTTATTTTTTGAAATTTTTTGATAATCCAGCCTCTTCTTATTTCTTCCATAATTGACATGCTTATATTCTGCTTCTTTAAGCAATCCTTTTCTTCTTAATAAATCAAGACAAATAAAATAGGGGTTTCCGGCAAAGGATGAAAAAGTTTGGTAAGGAGAATCGCCGTAACCTGTAGGGCCTAAAGGTAGTATTTGCCAATATTTCTGCCCGGCGCTTTCAAGGAAATCTACGAAGTCATAGGCCTCTTTACCAAAAGTCCCTATTCCGAATTCTCCTGGCAAAGAGGAAATATGCATCAATATGCCGCTACCTCTTTGATTTTTTTTAATATCTGATTTCATCGTCCACTCAACTTTCAAAGCTATTTTTCTTATATTTTGCTTCTTTACCCTTATAGTTATTCTTTTCCTTTAAAATCATTTTTTCAATATTTAACCAAAAGTTAAGCATTTAAAAAAGTGGCTAACGCCACTCCGCTATGGAACCCTATGGTTCCCTTCGGCGCTGCACCCTCCTTAATCGGCAAAGGAGTATCCCCTCTGCACTCCCCTTTTTATATAATAGAAAATCGATATTTTCTATTATATAAAAAAATAGCCTATATTAAAAAATATAGGCTTAAAAGTATATATATAAATGATGATAAGATTGGCTTGGTAAATATTTATTGCAAAACAAAACTTCCCTTTCGGGAGCTGGCTGTCATACATTTTCATGTTTAGACCCTATAGCTTTGCGTCCTTATTTTTCAATAAGTTTGCCTTTTCGGTGGAAAGTAATTCCAAACAATTTTTAATTAACTTAATTGTACCACATCATAATTATAAGTCAACTTTTTTCTGCAAAATTTTACCTTTTTCTCAAATTTTTTTATAGGATCAGATTATTTCCAAACCACTTTTTTGAAATTCTTTCAAGGGTACCATCTTCTTTCATTTCATTTATTATTCGGTCCATTTCTTCTCTAAAAGTATCCTCTTCTTTTCTAAAACCTATTCCATGTAATTCGCTACCCATTTCATCTATTATTCTAAATTCAGATGGTCTTTGTTTTATGACGTATTTCCCAAAGGTTTCTTTTACAACGGCAGCATCTATGGCACCTATCCCTAATTGTGTCATCGCCTCCTGATCCGTATCATATTCTACAATCTCAGCAATAGACTCCACAAATGGTTTATCTTCATCAATAATATGATAACCTTCACTATTTGAAACAAGTCCTACGGTTCTATTTTGCATGCTGTCTTTTGACTGGATGTCGGAGTCAGACCGAACAAGCATGATGCTTCGATTATCTACATAGGGTTTAGAAAATTCAATCTCTTCATTGGTTTCAGTTTCTGTGTCTATTATGACACCATTAATAACATCTACTTCTTTATTTATGAGCTTCAAGAAACCATTTTCCGAATTAATCGTTTCTACCTGGATTTTTAGACCCATTCTATTGGCAACTTCTGTCATAAGTTCCAGATCAAAACCCGCAATCTCATCATTTCTCTCAACAAATGATAAAGGGGGCATGTCATCGTACAGACCAAGAATAAAGGTTCCTTTCTCTTTGACTTCCTGAAGCGATGTATCTGGAGTATTATCTTCAGGCGGCTCTTCCTGAGTGCAACCTACAATAATGACACTCAACACACATACAATTAAAATGAATAACCTTGCTTTTCTGATCATGAGAACGCCTCCTAAAATATTTTTGCAGTCATTGATAATTATACTTTATTCCACAAGTCCTGTAAAATGATTAAAAATGGTAAAAGAAAATTAAGAAAATGATCGTGTTATCTAAACCTCAAGTTTAAAGCAAAAATATTTTTTGTTCTTTGCAAATATCGATCATTTCCTTTGGCCAAACCGATACCTGTACTTCCCCAATATGGGCTTTTTCCAAAAAGTACATGCATAGTCTGGACTGACCGATGCCACCACCAATGGAATAAGGTAATTTTTTTTCAGCAATCATCTGATGAAATTCTAAATTCATTCGATCCATATTCCCTGAAATCTCCAGTTGCTTTAATAATGTATCTTCATCAACCCGTATACCCATTGAAGTTATTTCATAAGCCCTCTCAAGTAATGAATTCCATAAAATGATATCCCCATTAAGTTCCCAGTCATCATAATCCGGTGCTCTTCCATCATGCTTGATACCCGATTCTAAGACGCCTCCCACTTTCATGACAAAAACAGCGCGTTTTTCTTTTGCAATGGCATCTTCTCTCTCTTTAGGTGTAAGGCCTGGGAAGGTATTTTCTAACTCTTGAGTTGTAATAAAGTAAATATCCTCAGGGAGTTTTTGATGCAGTGATGGATACAAGTCACAAATATAATGATCTAATTTTTTTAGGGCCGTATATATTTTTTCAACCACATCCCTAAGATAGGCTTCACAACGGTCTTCTTTTTCTATGGCTTTTTCCCAATCCCACTGATCCACATAGATAGAGTGCAAATTATCAAGTTCCTCATCTCTTCGGATAGCATTCATGTCTGTATACAAACCTGTATGTCGCTGAAAATCATATTTTCCTAATGCCATTCGCTTCCATTTTGCTAAAGATTGAACAATTTCAACTTTCTTTTCGTTTAAATCTTTCAGGGTAAAATCTACAGGTCTTTCGACACCGTTTAAGTTATCATTGAGCCCTGTCACTGGGTCCACAAATAAAGGGGCGGAAACACGTGTTAAATCTAACTGTTTTGACAACTCAGCTTCAAAGTAGTCCTTCATTTTCTTGATGGCAATTTCTGTATCCATTAGGCTCAATCCCGGTTTATAGCCCTGGGGTAAGATCAGGCTTTCCTTCATTGACTTCATTTTTTAGTCCTCCTTAAAATAATTTTAAAACAAAAAACCCCTCATCCCTGATAGGGACGAAAGGTTGCTTTCGCGGTACCACCCTTATTAACGAATCATATTCGTTCTCTCAATGTAGGTACAGATATGTCATCGATACCCTACGCCAATAACGGTGCGCCTCCGTCTAAGTCTACTTTCCATAAAAGATTTTGATTAGATGCTCAGAGATGTTCTTCAATCGTAATATCCGTATCGGCTTTTCACCATCCCGACTCTCTCTTAACTTCATATTACGTCTACTCTTCTCATCATCGCTTTTCATGAATTTATAATAGTATATATTTTAATACTATTATAGTCAATACTTATAAAGATTATTACAAAAATTAGTCCTCTAAATCCGGGAGTTTGACAGTTGAATTTGAAAAAAATAGCTACGAGCCTTGAAATGGCTT
>JADQBM010000058.1 GCA_016278615.1 Clostridia bacterium
ATTAAGGAGGGTGCAGTGCCGAAGGGAACCATAGGGTTCCCTAGCGGAGTGGCGTTAGCCACTTTTTTAGCTCCTTTACCATATTTTTTATTTAAAAAAGGGTTGCACTCTTTGGGATTTGTATTTATAATAGTGTATTGTAATACAAAAATCGGGGTGTGGCTCAGCTTGGTAGAGCACTTGACTGGGGGTCAAGTGGCCGCAGGTTCAAATCCTGTCACTCCGACCATTTAAGAAAAAATAATTGCAAAATTTTTGCAATTATTTTTTTTAAGAATATAAAGTTTATCCAGATGGTTATGATATAGTGAAATCAGAACACGAAAATAAATTTATGCAGGAGGCTTTAATATGTTTCGTTATGAAAACCGAGTAGCAATTGTCACAGGAAGCGGTTCTAAAAGGGGAATAGGGCGCTCTACAGCCATTACTCTGGCAGAACTGGGAGCCACTGTGGTAGTGGCAGATTTAAATGAGGATGGCGTGAGAGACACGGTAGCTGCTATTGAATCAGGAAATGGTAAAGCTATGGGCATATTTCTTGACGTTACGGATAAAGAGTCAGTACAAAAAATGGTAGACAAGGTGTTAAAAACCTATGGTCGTATTGATGTACTTGTTAATAATGCCGGCATTTCCCAAAGACTTGCTGTTGAGGATATGGAAGTAGAGGATATGAAGAGAATACTTGATGTTAATATAATGGGTGTTTTCTTATGTTCAAAGGCAGTGTTGGTACCCATGAAAAAGCAAAGATATGGTAGGATTGTAAACCTTTCTTCTGTAGCAGGTAAGAGAGGAGGCGGTTTTTTTGGAGGGGCTCATTATTCGGCATCAAAAGCAGCTGTTTTGGGGTTTTCAAAGAATCTGGCCAGAGAAGTTGCAGAAGATGGAATAACCGTAAACTGTGTCGCTCCAGGTCTCGTCAACACAGATATATGGGAAAGTCTTCCTAAGGACGTAGCGGATGCTATTGTTGCAACGATTCCAATGGGTCGCCCAGGAGAAACAGAAGAGATAGCGAGCACCATTGCTTTCTTGGCATCCACAGAAGCGTCATACATTACAGGAGAGGATATTGATATTAATGGTGGATCCCATATGGATTAAGCACTTTTTATTCTAATGCATTATAAAAGATTTGAAAGGAGTCGAGAGATTGATTCTTTAAACCGAATAGATAAAGGTCTTTCCATGTAAAGTTCCTTAGTAAGTTCTGAAGAAAGATACAAGTCTCTAGTAAATATATCTTCGAGGAGTGCGGTGGTGAGGGTATCATAAATAAAAGCGTTCACCTCAAAGTTTAAGCTGAAACTTCTTATGTCAAAGTTAGCTGTTCCGATAGAAGATACTTTCCCATCTATACAGATCATTTTAGAATGCAAAAAGCCATTTTCATAAATGTATACTTTTGCTCCAGCTCCAAGAAGCTCTCCAATATAGGAATAAGTTGCCCAATATACAAAAGCATGATCTGGTCTACAAGGAATCATAATTTTAACGTCCAAACCTGATAGACAGGCTACTTTTAATGCTTCGAGAATACTGTCATCTGGAACGAAATAGGGAGTTTGAATATAAACATTCTTTTTAGCAGAAGAAATTAATTTGAGATAGCCTAACTTAATTTGTTGATGAGTAGAGTCAGGTCCGCTGGATACAATTTGCATGCCACTGTGACCTGAAAGCTGAGGTTCATTATAATAACCTAAGGAGATGTCCAAATCTTCTGTAGAAGCGCTTCTCCAGTCCAAAATGAACCGAATTTGCATATCATAGACCGCACTTCCTGATACTTTAATATGTGTATCTCTCCAATAACCAATTTTTTTCTTTTCTCCAAGGTATTCATTTCCTACATTGAAGCCACCTATGTACCCTGTCTTTCCATCAATGATGACCAACTTTCTATGATTTCGATAATTCAATTTCAAATTAAAAATTTTAATCTTTGAAGGGAAAAAATAGGCAACTTTCCCACCTGCTTGATGGAATTCTCTTAAAACATTATGTGTAATCTTCTTGCTACCCATTGCGTCCAATAACAGCCTTACTTCAACCCCCTCACGGGCTTTTTCGGTGAGGGCTTTAATAATGCATTTTCCAAGGGTATCATTTTGAAAAATGAAATACATCATATGTATGCTGTATTCTGCTTTTTGAATATCAGAAAGTAACTCTTTGAACTTTTCTTTTCCATCTATGAATATTTTTATTTGGTTGTCTTGAGTAAAAAGCGCATGACTGTGAATTTGATGTAGGTAAATCATACTTCCGAAGTCTTCAATTTCTTTTTGTTTAAACACAAAAGTATTTGTCTTGAAGTCTTCAATTTGCTTTTTTAAAGAGGACTCCAACATTCGTTTTTCCAATATTTTGAATCTAAACACTTTCTTTCTATATATGTTTTGAGAAAAAAGCACATATAAGATAATCCCCGCTATGGGCACAAGAAATAGAATCATAATCCATGCCAATGTAGAGGATGGGTCTTTTCTTTCAAGAAAGATGATAAAACATGATATGATAAAGTTAATGATAAAAAGCCATGAAAGTGCATTGGAAGCATATAAAACAATGGAATCAATCATTTGAGAATCACGCCTCCCCTTTGATTATTATATGAGTAAATAACTTTGGATGGAAGATTCTTATGAGCTTATTATCCAAATAATATTAAATCAATATCCATGACAAAATTATAGCATAAGATGAATTTGTTGGTAAGACAATCTAAAGGATTGCATGCTATTTATCAATCATGTATATTGTAAACAGTTATAATACTTATTGTCCCTATAAGAAAAAGAAATTATTTAAAGAATTATTTGTAAAAAGTACCGATTAATTTTTTATAAAACGTATTCTATGTAAAGTGAAGGTGATTTGCTTCATGAAGAAAACAGTAAATAGCATTTGTGAAACAATAGATGAAATAAAAAAGGGAAATGAAATCCTTCGAAATGATTTTATAGAACAGTATATGGCATTTGTTGTAAGCTCAGTATCAAAAGCGACGGGTCGATATGTTGACGCTGATAATTCTGAAGAATTGAGTATTGGATTATTAGCTTTTAATGAAGCCATAGATCGATATGAAATAAGCAAAGGATCATTCATTCATTTTTCAGAAATTGTTATAAGAAGCAGGGTTTTTGACTACCTAAAAAAAGAAAATAGGAATAGTCATATTTCTATAGATGAAACCAATCATGAACTATCAAGTTATGAAAGCAACTTTTCTGGAGTTGAAATGAGAGAAGAAATCAGTCATTTTATCATCAGTTTGAAACAATATGGCATTACTTTGCAAGAACTTGTGAAAAAAGCTCCGAAACATTCGGACACCAAAGAGAAGGCTTCCCAAATTGGACAGAAAATATTTAACCATCCTGTATTATTGTCTGAATTCGAGAGAAAAAGAAAAATTCCCATAAAGGCCGCAGCTCAATACTGTGGGGTTTCAGAAAAAGTCATTAAAAGCAATAAGACATACATTACGGCCTATATATTAATACTGAAAGGTTCCGAAGAAAGTTTGAAAGAGTATTTGAACATTAAAGGAGGTGTTGCAGATGGTTGAAGAAGGTATCATACTTGAGATTAAAAACAATTATTTTATTGTAATGGATCAACACGGAAATTTTATCAAATTAAAGTATAAAAGAGGATCTTATGAGGGACAAAAAATATTTTTCACCAGGGAAGATATATTACGAGAAAGAAAATATACAAAGCTATCTACTTATGCGGCAGCTCTAATTATCATATTAATACCCGCTTTCATTTTAATGAACTTAAATCCAACTCATGCATCCGCTGTGATGGCAGTAGATATCAATCCAAGTATGGAATTTATTATTGATAAGGATGAAACGGTGATTGAGATGCGTTTTCTCAATAAAGAAGCTGAGCAGTTAATAAATTCTAAATGGAAGAACAAGCAATACTCCGAAGTACTACTTGAATACTTACACGCAGCAGAAGCCCAAGGATATCTTGCGGATGGAGAGATTGTTATGTTTTCTTGCACCATTTTAAATGAAGATATTGATTCTGTTAGCATCCAGCATCGTACTGAAGACGCATTATTAAAAATAAAATCCCATATTTCATATATCTATAGCGAAGAAAATGAAGAAGTATTAGATAAGGCAAGAAAAGAAAAAGTGTCTACAGGAAAGTATCAGTTATTTGAAGAAATTCAAAAAACAAACCCTGAAAGTGTAAGAGATGAATTAAAAAACAAGAGTCTTGAAGATTTGATTTCAAATACAAAAAAATTCAAATTGAAACAAAATAAAAGAAAAGAAGAGATTGATAATACACGTAACAATGATAACAACAATAAAAACAATAATAATAACAACAATAATCCTAACAATAATGGAAATAATAAAAACAACAATGACGAATCAAAGGGATTTTCTGAAAATGAAAATGGAAATTCTCTAAACACCAATAACCAAGGGCATCTCAATGAACAAAGCATTAGAAAGGACCAACTAAAAGACAAAGATAAAGAAATAGAAGATGAAATCGAAAATAAAAAACTTAACGAATCAAATAAGGGCTTGAAAAAAAGCAATGAAAGGCAAAATAGCCAAGACAAAGAGAAAGAATCTAATGGAAACAGAAGAATTCCATAAGATCCCATCCCTGGGCAAGAGGCAATTATAACAAAAAGTGCACCGCCAAATGTAATTTTGCATTAACACATTTGGGGTGCACTTTATATTTGTTAAACTTTTTGTTTACAATAAATTGTTTAGTTTTTCTTCCAGTGTAGCTTGAGGAAGCGCACCGGTTACTCTTTCAACGATTTCACCATCTTTCATAAAAAGAAGAGTGGGGATACTCATGACTTTATGTGCGATTGAAAGTTTTCTTTGTTCATCCACATTTACTTTGCAGATTTTAGCCTTCCCATCAAATTTGTCAGCTAAAGAATCCAATATAGGTGCAACCATTTTACATGGGCCACACCAGTCTGCATAAAAATCAATTAATACTGGAGAAGTTGCCTGTACTGCCTCGGTTTCAAAAGTTTCATCTGTAAGATAAAGAATTTTATCACTTGCCATTTTAAAGATACCTCCTTAGTTATTCAATTATTTTTGTAATGACAGCTTTATATTTTTTATTAAACTTTTTCTCATTTTGTTTGATGACAAAATAGGATATTCCAAGGAAAATAAAGCCTAATAAAATTGAGTAGATTTCCTCATTCTCAGAATTAAACAATTTAGTGCCTACGGCGATGCCTAATATAAGTATGAGAAGGGGAATGACGTACATAATAAAAGCAGCGCTCAGAACATTCTGAGTCTTCATACTGACTTCTACAAGATTACCTAGTTTTGCATCAATCTTGTTTTCGGCTTCAATGGTAATGTCAGGATTGGTGCCTATGTGGCATGCGCCACAATTCTTGCAAGATGTATGCTTGCGCATATTCAATTTAGCAGTGTTGCTGTCAATGATCTCTACTATTTTGCCCAACTGTTCCATAATGTTCCTCCATATCTAACACTGCCATTAATTATATTACAAATATACCCGAAAGAAAATGATTCTAACAATTTCTACTATAAGTTTTTCTAATATTGTATTATTTATTTAAAAAATGCCAAAAAATATTAAGTATTTTCTAAATTATTCAACTATTTTTTCAAAGTAGGCAATAAAAAAGGAATTATGGTTGAATTAGGGTAAGAAAATCTCTATAATAATGAACAGAGATGTCATAATTCCCCTAAATATTTGATACGGATGAAAGGATGAAGATAAATGTATTTTAATTATTTGGATAAAGAAGATCCAGAGATTGCTAAAGCCATAAGAGATGAAATGAATCGACAAGAAAACAAGATTGAACTTATTGCCTCTGAAAATTTCACGAGTCGTGGTGTAATGGAAGCTTGTGGAAGCGCTATGACAAATAAATATGCAGAAGGGTATCCAGGAAAAAGGTACTATGGAGGGTGCGAATATGTAGATGTGGCGGAAGAGTTAGCACGGAAAAGGTTAAAACAACTTTTTCATGCTGAGTATGTGAATGTTCAGCCTCATTCGGGTTCCAGTGCAAATATTGGAGTCTATTTTGCCATGCTTAAACCTGGAGATACAGTCTTAGGAATGGATTTAAGCAATGGTGGGCACTTAACCCATGGCAGTCCGGTTAATCTTTCTGGAAAGTATTTTAATTTTATTCCATATGGATTAAACCCAGAAACTGAAAGGATCGACTATGATCAAGTCAGAAAACTGGCTTTGGAACATAAACCAAAGATGATCGTTGCAGGTGCCAGCGCTTATCCGAGAATAATAGATAGCAAAAAATTTAGAAAGATTGCAGATGA
>JADQBM010000052.1 GCA_016278615.1 Clostridia bacterium
AATCTATAGGTATATGTCAAGGAAATGCCTTGAGTTTTAATTGTTAATATATGGGGGTATTCAAGGGGTTAGAAGATTCTTTAGATAACCCTTGCAGATTATTAATAATGTGATAAAATGTAACTTAATAAAAGCTTACTGTGTAATTAAATGTTTAGGAGGGCTTTATGACTGGACGCGAAAAGGAATTATTAGATTTAATCAAACAAAATCCATTAATATCTCAAAAGGAAATAGCTGAAAAACTAAATATTACACGTTCCTCTGTTGGTGTACACATTACAAATTTAAATAAAAAAGGATATATAAGAGGAAGAGGATATGTCATGAATCAAAAAGATTACGTGACTGTAATTGGCGCCGCAAACTTAGATATTCATGGTTTCACTGAAGAAAAACTTATTTTGAATGATTCAAATCCCGGTGCAATAAAAATTTGTCTGGGTGGTGTAGGACGTAACATTTCAGAAAATCTCACCAAAATGGATATTGATACTAAATTGATCACAGCAACTGGCGGGGATTCAAATAGCAAAAAGTTAATAGAAGAATGCACATCGTTAGGGATAGATATGGATAACACTTTAATACTACAAGATATGAATGCTTCTATATATCTTGCCATAATTGATGAAAATGGCGATATGGCTTTAGCCCTATCTGATATGAGTGTTTTAGATAGAATGACGCCTGAGTTTATAAAATCTAAATCCCATATTATCAAAAATTCTAAAATAATTATTTTAGATGCCGGTTTATCGAGTGAGGTCATCGAATACATTCTAATGAATTTTAAAGATAATAAAATCTTTTTAGATCCTGTTTCAATTAAGAAAGCTCGAAAAATCAAAAACCTTATCGGTAAGTTTCATACAATTAAACTTAATAAAATGGAAGCAGAATACTTATCAGATATTAAAATTGAAGAGGACGATGACCTTCATAGAGTTTCAAAGTATTTCATGGACGAAGGCGTAAAACGTATATTTATTACTTTGGGAAAGAAAGGTGTCTATTACAGAGAAGGTGATTATAAGAATTTATTACATTCTTCTGAGGTACAGGTAAAAAACGCCACAGGTGCAGGCGATGCTTTTATGGCTGGCATCGTATATAGTAGCTTGTTTGAAAATGATATGGAATATATCGCCAAATTCTCTGCCGCCGCATCCATTTTAGCATTATCTCACGAAAATACTGTTAATCCAAATATAAGCGTAGAACGTATTGAAGAAATTATAAAGGAGATGTTTTAATGATTAATAAATATGTAGATATCAGTGAAGAGATACAAAAAGCATTAGATGAAAACAAACCTATTGTAGCCCTGGAATCTACCATCATATCTCATGGCATGTCTTATCCAGAAAATATAATAAGCGCTAAAAAATCTGAGGAAATAATCAGAGAAGAGGGTGCGATTCCAGCGACTATAGCCATCATAAAAGGTAGAATTAAAGTAGGCGTTACCGAAGAAGAATTGAACTACCTTGGTGAAAACAAGAATATAAGGAAAGCAAGCAGAAGAGACATGGCTCTAATTTTAGCAAAAGAAACAGACGGTGCAACCACCGTGGCTACTACTATGCTCATTTCAAATTTAGTAGGCATAAAAATATTTGTAACAGGTGGAATTGGGGGCGTTCATAGAAATGCTCAAACAACATTTGATATTTCAGCTGATTTAATGGAATTAGCTAATACCAATGTTGGCGTCGTCTGTGCTGGGGTTAAATCAATATTGGATATTGGGTTAACATTAGAATATTTAGAGACTCAAGGCGTCCCTGTAATCGGCTATCAAACCACGGATTTTCCTGCTTTTTATACCAGAAAAAGCGGTTTTAAAGTTGATTATAAAGTTGACTCCTATGAAGAAATTGCAAAAGCGCTGAGAATTAAATGGGACTTAAACTTGAAAGGCGGCATGGTAATCGCTAACCCCATACCAGAGAAATACGAAATGGACCATGACCTAATTACTACGGCAATTAATGATGCAATACGCGAAGCTGAAAAGAATGGAATTAGAGGAAAAGAAATAACCCCATTCATACTGGCAAAAGTCCATAGCATTACAGAGGGTAAAAGCTTGTATTCCAATAAAGAACTGGTTTATAATAATGCAAAAGTTGGAGCAAATATCGCAAAAGCGCTGTTTAAATAATAAACTTCAAGTTCCTTTAAAGTTACACAAAAGGACATTCATCTCAAGAATGTCCTTTTGTAATTTTTAACATCTTTTTGCTTTTCGAATCAACTCTTCTTTATTGTTGTTGCATATGTCTCATTGCTGATTCTACTTTTCCATAAACAGCCGATAATTGTTCTCTGGGTTCACTATACGGGTGACCCCATTCTCTTTTAACACCTAATTCTGTTAAGGCAGCATTTTCACTAATAATTTGACTTAAGCTAGAAGCATAAAGCGCTCTCACTTCAGGTGTAGAACTGGTAAGAAGCGCATTAAGATATGCCGTTGCAGATGCCATGGAAGAAGTAAGCATCGTTTTTGCAATAACCTCATCCGAAAGATCCATGCTATCTTTTGCCCTGTTTTCTAAAAATGACATATTAATGTACCTCCCTTATTTCCGTGACTCGATTTTCATTAATAAATTGCTGGATCCCTTTTATTCTTCCTTCACAAGCTAATATACCTGATTCTCCTTGTTTCTTTAATTGGTCATCGGTAATTACTTTTTGCATGGCTTTTGATACGATTAATCCATTCTTTTCCATCTCAAGAATGCTTGCCATTGACAATAATTCAATTTCTGAAAGATTTCTCATAGTCTGTCCTCCAATATATTTTTTCTTCCCTTATATAGTTTGCATTTTATCATTTTTAATATTCTAATTTTGAGCCATATCTATAAACATATTATTGCAAAATATAAATAGTTTTGTTATATTATTATTGTTATTCGATATCGCATTTCGATATTTAAAATCTAACGAGGTGGAAAAATGCAAGACCAAATTATCAGAAAACTATTCCTTGGATTTATCCAAATACATATACTCCATCATGCAAAGAAAGAACCTTTTTTTGGATCTTGGATGATGGAAGAGCTTCAGTCTCATGGATATGATATGAGCTCTGGGACACTCTATCCCATACTTCACAACATGGAATCAAAAGGACTTTTAGAAAGAGAAGCTCAAAACGTAGGAGGTAAAATTAGAAAGTACTATAAAATCACCCACATGGGAAACAAAGTATTAGAAGAAGCTAAAACAAAAGCCTATGAACTTATAAACGAAATTAAAGAGGAATAGCTTTAAGCAGAGGAGATTGGTTATGTTTCGATTTGAAGACATCAAATATAAAGAAATTCTTGATATAAAACAATTAACCATTCCACTCCATCAAATCACTTGTATTGTTGGTGAAAGTGGTAGCGGAAAAACAACCCTATTAAGACTGCTAAACAAGATGATTTCTGCTACTGAAGGAGAAATCTACTATCATAATACACCCTTAAGTTCAATGGATTCCATAGCTTTAAGACGCGAAATTGTGATGCTTCCACAAACGCCAGTCATTTTTACAGGAACTGTTAAAGATAACTTATTAATCGGTTTAAAATTTTCAGAGAAAACTCTACAAAATGATGAGAAGCTTATAGAAATATTGAAAATGATTGATTTAAACAAGCCTTTAGAAGAAAGCATTGAAAATCTCTCTGGTGGAGAAAAACAAAGGTTGGCATTAGGACGTGTTGTTTTGATGGAGCCCGAGGTCTTTTTATTAGATGAACCCTCATCAGCCTTAGATGAAGATACCGAAAAAGTCGTCATTGAACAATTTGTTCACTTTTCAAAACAACACAATAAGACACTGATTATGGTGACACATTCAAAAGCAATTGCGCAAGCCTATTCAGATTATCAGGTGGAAATTAAAAATGGACAAGTAGTCAGTCAGAAAGGAGAATAGGAGATGGACAAAGTAATGGATCTTCAAATATGGCAAATGGCTGCTGCCTATATCTTTATTATTATCTTATTATTTATTGTTCGACTAAGAGGCATCGCAAGGGAAAAAGAAATACTCATTTCTTCTGTAAGAATGACTTTACAATTGATTTTAACAGGTTATGTTCTCATGTATCTATTTGACAATAGCAACCCGTTTCTTACGATTCTCATGATTGCTGTTATGGAAGTATTTGCTGTTTATAATATCTTTAAACGCGTTAACGTAAACCTTTCTCAAAAACTTAAAAAAATAATAGCCATTTCCATGGTAGTAGGAACAACCGCAAGTCTTCTATACTTTATCTTTGTGGTAATCAACTTGTCTCCATGGTATAATCCAAGATACTTTATTCCCATTGCTGGAATGCTGATTGGTAACTCTATGACTGGAATCTCCTTAGGCGTCAACAGACTGGTCGATGGCATGACAACTCAAAAACACTTAATAGAATCTTCACTTATGTTGGGCGCTACACCTAAGGTGGCTTCAAAAGAAATTGTTGATAACGCCTTTGATTCTGCAATCTTACCTACCATTAATTCTATGGTGGGCATGGGTATTGTATTTTTACCTGGAATGATGACAGGACAAATTCTTTCCGGAACATCTCCAGTCACCGCTATCGGCTATCAGATTGCCATCATGCTTGGCATACTGGGTAGTGTAGCCTTAACCGTTATCTTATTTGTTCAATTAGGATATAAGACATTTTTTAATGAGCAACAACAGCTTATATAAATGAAAACAGCTAAAACTTATGCTATAATGAAGTGAGACCCATCAGTGGGAGTTTCAGACTCTCCACTAATGGCAAGACGAACAAATTTCGAATTTAGCAGCTCTTGATCTCGCCACCTATAGAGGTGGGAGTCTTAGAGCTGTTTAATGAGATAAAAATAAAAAAAAGAAGGAGATGCATTTTGAAAATATCTTCTAATGATGCTAACAATATTTATAAGAAGAAGAAAATCAAAGATCTTGTTGCAGGTGATTTTTTATTACATCCTATCTATCGATCAGATGGGCTGATGCTTATCACAAAAAACAAAGTACTCTCTTCATCTTTAATAAACATTATAAAAAAACATGCCGATCTTTCAAGCTCGGTTCTTATAATTTCTGATAAAGATATGCTAAATGAAATATCAGAAAAAGACTTGTTTTCTACCCCCGCATTTATTGAAGACTTGGAAGAAGTCGTACATCACTTCAATAGTAATGCAAATATCCAAACTTCCATTGCGGCTTATATGCACGAAGATGCCCTTGGCCTTAGTCGTGAATTAGATAACAATTTTTATGCCAACCTCTTATCTAATTATCCTATGTGGTATTCTCTGGGACAAAAACTGGAATCCAAACAACTGAAGCTCAGGTCTGATAGAGTTAAAAAGAGGCTGTTAAATTATATAATAGATGATGATACCTTTAACAACTTGTTTCAATCTTTTAAAAGCTATGATGACATCTTATTTTTACACAGCATCAACACAACCTGTATTTCTCTTATGATCGGCTTGACCCTCGAATTAAATGATGATGAGTTAATTGATTTGGCTATAGCCGCATTATTTGCTAATATCGGTTTTTTAGATATTTCCAAAACAGACTTTAAAGATTTCTTGAAAAATAGTACTATAAATCATGAAATAATCATTAAACACTTAGAAATGTTCTCTAAAATGACTTTTACTTCACCCTATTTAAGAAAGGAAGCTATCATTTACGGCATATTAGATCATCATGAACACTATAATGGTCAAGGATTTCCTCACGGTAAAAAAGGGGAGGATATTAGCCTGTACGGAAGAATTCTAAATTTGGCTCAGAGTTATGATGAATTAGTAGGTGGTTATAAGTATACCAACGGGCTTTCTCCTATGGAATCACTTAAATTAATATATGAAAACAAAGAAAATATATATGATCAAAATATTTTAAATGCTTTTATTCATAGGACAACTTATTTTAAACTTGAAGAAACCATTATTCTTGCTAACGGCATCAAGGGTACTATTATTGGTTTTGAAAACTTTCTGAAATATCCAAATCTCCCTATGGTTGTGTTGGAGAATGGACAAGTCTTAAATTTGCATAAAGATTAGGCGGATAATTTATTTTTTGCAATAACAATATGAATATCCGGATAGGTGATATGTTCAGAAACTCTTTCCTTTATAGCTTTAATCCCATGACTGCCTATTTTGTTAATAATCTCTAAGATTTCATTTTCTTTAGTTGTATCGATAAATCTCTCCCATTCAATCAAAGAACCTTCTTGATCGAGCCTCTCAAGATGTTTCACGATAGTGCTCTGGGTCAGTTTCCTATACTTGGATATTTCTTCAAGACTATAACCCATCTTATAAACTTCATAAGTGAGTTTGTATCTATCTTTCCCCTCATTCCTCATTTCAACAAGGTCATCTCCATCACTTTCCTCATACATTTCATTACTTCTTTTATCAATATCTTTAGGTTCAATGTTTTTTTCTACCATAAAATCATTAATTATTGCAATGAATGCTTCCCCATAATTCTCAATCTTTTTCTCTCCAACCCCTTTTATTTCCATAAAAGCTTCTTTACTTGTTGGCATATAATAGGCCATTTCTTCCAATGCTGTATTGTGGAAAATGACATAGAGGGGTACTTTTTTTGCTTCAGCGATTTCTTTTCGCTTTTCAGTCAAAAGTTTCAATAAATCCTGATTAAACTCTAAATCCGTCTTTCTTTTTTGCTGATACTTCTTTTTGTTCTTTATATTCATAATCTCTTTTTTCACCAGTATTTTTTCTTGGCCTTTCAAAATACACCTGGCATTCTCTGTTAATTTAAGGACTGGAAAAGCATCTGTTGTCATGAAGATATAGCCCCTTGCAATGAGATTCATAATGAGCTCTCGCAAAGTCCCTTCGGATGAATCTGCCATGATGCCATAGGTTGAAAGCTTGTCTAATTTTAATTCAACTATTCTTTGATTGCGAGATCCTCTAAGAGTCTGAATTATAATATTAATGCCGTATCTTTGATTGGCCCTAAAGATGCAGGATAAAACCTTCTGCGCTTCCACTGTCATATCCACATACTCAGAATCATCAAGGCAATTTCCACAACTTTCACAATTGTCCAAAGGTGTCTCTTCACCAAAATATCCTACTATTTCGCTCCTTAAGCATCTGTCTGTATGACAAAAATTCACTAAATACTGAAGGTTTTCAAACTGTATTTGTTCTCTTTCTTTTGATAATTCATTTTGAGCAATAATGAGTTTTTGTTTTACAATATCAGAAGGTGAATACATTAAAATGCAATCACTTTTTTTACCATCTCTTCCAGCACGACCTGCCTCCTGGTAATAGGCCTCCATGTTCTTTGGCATATTATAATGAATAACAAACCTCACATCAGGCTTATCAATGCCCATTCCAAAAGCATTTGTCGCAACAATTATTTTGGTATTATCCAACATGAAGCTTTCTTGCACACGATTACGCGTTTCGCTATCCATGCCCCCATGATAGGACCCAACAGAAAATCCACTTTGGCTCAATTTATGGCTCAATGATTCAACGGTTTTTCTTGTAGAACAGTATATAATCCCTGAGCCACTTGTGAATGACCCATTTAAGTACTCTTTTACATATTTAAACTTATCATTTGGCTTAATAACCTTATAAAATAAATTGGGTCTGTCAAATCCTGCAATTAATTCAAATGGTTTTATGAGACCTATTAATTCCTTAATTTCATCAATAACCGTTTCTGTTGCAGTGGCTGTAAATGCTGCAATCACCGGTCGCTGCTCTAACAATGATATGAATTTGGGAATTTCTCTATAGCTTGGTCTAAAATCATGCCCCCACTGGCTGATACAATGTGCTTCATCTATTGAAATAAATGGAATTTTTATCACTTTGCTCAAATTGAAAAAAATGTCTGTTAACAATCGTTCAGGTGCCACATACAATAATTTATACTTGCCGTCACGGATTGCGTTTATACGTTTATTAATTTCTTTATCCGATAGCGTACTGTTTATAAAGGTCGCTTGAATGCCCATCTCAACCAAACCATCCACTTGATCCTTCATAAGAGCAATCAATGGAGAAATGACAAGGGTAACACCTTCTTCAAACAACAAGGCAGGTAACTGATAACACAAAGACTTCCCCCCACCCGTAGGCATAATCCCCAGCACATCTTTATGACTCAAAATACTATCTATAATGTCTTCTTGTCCGTTTTTAAATTCATCGTAACCAAAATTCTTTTTCAGCAGTTCATATTTTCCCAAAGCAAATCTCCCTTATCACACTTACACTTACACTTACACTTACACTTACACTCATTCTACCATTAAGTAAAATTATTTCAAATCATTTATTTGTATTTATTATGTATTAATGTATTTTTTTGTAATGATTCTTCTTTAGTTATGAGATATATCTGTACTAGGGATGAGGGTTCCATGATTAAACCACAAAAGATTATGTTATAATCTTTAAAGAGAATCTATCAACCCCATAAAACACGAGGTGCTATATATAATGGATAAGATAAAAAGAATTATTAGAATGCCCCAGTATATGAAAAACTTTAAATGCATAGGACCTAATTGCCAGGATAACTGCTGCATTGGGTGGGATGTGGACATTGATAAAAAAACATTTAAAAAATATAAAAAAGTACGAGATGGTGAATTGACAAGGCTTTTTAATAAACACGTCCACCATAACCCTTTTGCCTATAGCAATGAAATAGATTTTGGAAAAGTAAAATTGTTGAAAAATAAAAAATGCCCTTTTCTTAACGATAATAGGCTTTGCAGAATTCAATTAAAGTTGGGAGAAGAATACCTCTCAAACGTCTGCTCAACTTATCCCAGAATAATAAATAAGCTCAATGATGTATTTGAGTATTCTGCTACAGTATCCTGCCCTGAGGCTGCCAGGCTTATTTTGCTAAATCCAAAGGGAATATGTTTTGTACAAGAAGAAGGAATTGAAACAAGAAATATTATAAATGATTCCTTCAATACCCATGAGTCTTCTTATGGCGAGACCCCCATTAAGTATTTAGAGGAGCTTAGAAGTTTTACCATTTGGGTACTTCAGGACAGAAGGCATCTTTTATGGGAAAGACTGCTTGTATTAGGCTATTTCTTTGAAAAGCTTCAACATCATATTAACAAAAATTTGATTGATGAAATCCCAGAGTTGCTTGATTCATATAGAGCTATGATTAAAACTGGCTCATTTAAAAATGTCTTTTCAGATACACCCATACAGTATTCTACCCAGATAAGTGTGCTGAAAGAACTCGTTGATAAGCTAAATGTTTTTTCTGAAATTGACAGCAAAAAATATGTTGAGTTTACTAAAGAATTTCTAAAAGGGCTTGGATATAATCAAAAAGACAAAACAGAAACAAATGGACAAAGATATGCTTTGGCCTGCGAAAAGTACTATGCACCTTTTATGAAAGACCATAGCTACATCTTAGAGAATTATCTTGTGAACCATGTTTTTGAAAACTTGTTTCCTTTTTCAGAAACGGACAAGCCCTATGATGCCTACATGATATTGGTCATAAGATACGCTCTTATTAAGCTAAATCTTGTTGGCATTGCAGCCTATCATAAGGGTCTAACAGAAAAACTTGTGGTGGAATTCATTCAATCCTTTTCAAAAACCGTGGAGCATCATAAAACATATTTGGGGGATATTGTGGCGCATATGAAACAAAAAAAATACAATACCATAGAATATATGGAACTACTTTTAAAAAATTAGATTCGAAACATTCATGACTACCATTTTTCTATGAAAGCATTCAAAAAAGATCGTAAAACAGGTCTGTAATATCTACTGATAGCCCTTTAAATAAATGAGACTGAGCAACATCTCCCTTTTCACAAACTTTAAATCTACCAATTTCAGAATCATCAAAATTATATACCATAACCTGCTCCTGTCGCGGGTCTATAATCCAGTATTCTCTCACATCAGATAACCTATAGGTATTTAACTTATCAATCATATCCTTGCTGCGTGTACTATCCGATAATATCTCTAACACCAAAGCTGGGGTCCCCATATATCGACCCTTTTCTGTCACATTGTTTTTCAGATCGCAGGCTACCAATACATCCGGCTGCATAACATCTGGTTCTTTAATATCCTTTTTTCTGAAGTGAACATCAAAAGGTGCTAAAAAAACTTTGCATTTTTTCTCTTTAAAATATTCGCTAAAAAAAAGATGTAATCTCCCAAGGATTTCCTGATGCCCTATGCTCGGCGAAGACAATAAATAGATCTCTCCATTAATCAGCTCCATTCTAAGAGTGCTTTTTTCATAAATTTCCATAAACTCTTCATAGGAGACTTTCTTTCCCCCATATTGATAATCTAATGCCTTTTCTCTAACCACAAAATACTGTTCTATGTCTGTTACATAAGGCGTTATCCGGGCAATTTTATTACCATTCTTTGTAATCACCACATCATTTTGCTCTTCAACATAGTCTAAGTATTTTCCTAAATTTTGTTTTAGTTCTGTTGCCGTTATGACAACTCCCTCTTGATAATTAATGGATTGCATATCATCACCTCCAAGAATATTTTATCATTCCCGGATGATTTGCGCAATAAATTAGTACGATATTATTAAAATAATCGCACTAATTTTTACTATTTTTAGTTTATTTGAAACTGCACTAAGAATTGCTCTGCCTAAAGATTGTTTTGTAATACTTTATCCAGTTTATTAATAAAAACTTCTGTTTGCTGGATGGTCCCCGTTGAAACTCTAATGTACTCATCATATCCCCATAGAAAGCCCGGTCTGATAATGACACCTTCTTTTAAAAGCGCCTCATTGACAATCCTTGTATCACAGCAAACATTTACCCAAATGAAATTGGCGTTTGAGGGTACATAGCTGAGGCCTTTCTTGTTAAAATAATTTTTCATCATCTCTAAAGATTCATAGTTCAGATGAACAGTCCCATCAATGTGTGCTTCATCGTCTAGGGCTGCGATAGCGGCAGCTTGTGCAATTCTATTAGAGTTAAATACATTCTTAACTTTAGACATTTCGTCAATAATGCTTTTACTTGAGATCAAATATCCTACACGTAAGCCTGCTAAGCCAGCAACCTTGGAGAAAGTTCTGATAATAATTGTGTTCGGTCTTTTTTTAAGAATATCAAGCCCATCTGGATAGTCAGGATTTACCTTTGCATACTCAAAATAGGCTTCATCCAGGACCAGTAAAACATCTTCGGGTATATGATTAACCAGATATTCCACCTTGTTTCTGTCCATAATGTTCCCTGTAGGGTTGTTGGGGTTACAGACAAATATGATTTTCGTTTTTGTATTTACTTTCTCAATAAATGCTTCAAAATCATGCTCAAAGTCCTTTGTCAAAGGCACTCTAACTGAAACGCCTCCCATAAGATTTACTGCCATTTCATATAAGTCAAAGGAAGGGACTGCATAAATAACTTCATCTCCGTTATCTATAAATGCATAACCAATCATTTTAATGATTTCCTCGCCACCGCTGCCTAACATAATGCTGCCAGCACAAACACCCAGCTTCTCTGCAAGCTTTTCTCTTAAATGTGCCGCGCTTCCATCCGGATATATATGAACATTCGCAGCTTCATTTTTTATGGCGTCAATCGCTTTAGGGGATGGCCCCAATGGGTTCTCATTAGAAGCCAACTTTATTACTTCTGTGAGATTATATTCCCTTTTTACTTCTTCCATAGGCTTGCCAGGGGTATATTTTTTTAATATGTCCAATTCAGGTCTTGATAATTTCTTAGTCATTCCCGTTTCCTCCCTTTCTGATTTATTATAATCATTTTAACCTATTATTTCAGACTCTCCAAGTGCATTAAACCGTTATTTCTATATTGTCCACACGGTGGGTGACCGAGGCGGTGTATTCTGTTGTGCTTGGTGTAAAGACTCAGATGTTATTAATAATATTTAATGAAAACTCATAAGTCAAATTCATCATAAAAAATAAATGAGAGCAATTTGCTCTCATTTACTATAGGCTACTTACTTTAAAATATAACTGTTATTTTATCCTATTATTCTATACTTTGTAACAAACGATATAGCATAACAGCCGTTTGAGCTCTAGTCGCAGTTGCTTTTGGGTCTATCTTATCATCATTTCCCAACACAATGTTGTTGGCAATCATTAAAGATACTGCTTCTTTTGCATAGTTGGATACAACCCCGCTGTCGGAAAACACGGAAAGATCAGCTCCTATCTCTTTAAGTGTTATCTTTTTGCTATCCAAGGCTCTGGATACAAACACCATCATATCCTCTCGTTTAATGGGTTCTTTAGGAGCAAACAAATCAGAAGATTTGCCTGATGTGATTCCAAGGGCTTTTGCGATTCCTATTGAATCATAATAATAAGAATCCATATTAACATCAGAAAAATTATTGTTAACATCAGCCTGAAGCCCCAATGCTCGTACAAGCATTACCATGAAATCTCCCCGAGGTATGATATGATCTGGTGCAAATTCTTTTTCAGCAACTCCATCTATTACTTTCTTTTCATATAGTGAATTAATGGCCTCAATGGCCCAATTCTTATCTTCAATATCATAAAAATATTTAACTGCATCTGCTTTTAAGTCTGATAGAAGTTCTTGAGCAACCTCATAGCTATATTCACCCATGGTATTGGAATATTCATTGAGAAATTGAGCAGCTGCTGCAGGACCTGACTCCTTGTAAATCTTAATAGCCTCAGCCTCTAAGCTATCTTGTTTCTCTATCTCTTGAGCTTCAAGAGTAGCCCACGTATCTGTGACCCTATCAATGGTCCTTGAATAGTTTTTATCTACGTACTTTCTTAACTCATCAAACACCCAGTAAGCAGAATCCTCTTTATCCTCCATAGTCCCTCTTGTATAAGGTTCCGGGAAACTCTCTGCCCCGAAATACCATGGCACATACGGGCTTGTTTTGGAAGTGCAGAGACTCCACCACATAACGCCCCCTATTTCAGGTGGTAGCCAACTTCGGAGTTGGACAACATTTGTTACCTCAGTATTGGTACGGCTAATTGTTCTGATGTCTGTATGAAATGGTGATCCCGTGCTTGGATCTGCTTTGTAATATTCCGTTCCTTCATAGGCAGTTCTTAATATTTCCATTAAATGCGTCTTAGAAATTTCACCGTAATCTCTTAGCATTTCATATACCATTTGATGCCTCAGCGTATTATAGGAATCTTCCTGGACGGATGGCTCGCCATAGACCTCTGCAAAACTAAAAGGTCCTTTTTCAGGATCATACCAGCCTTTATCCATTGCATGCTGAACCAAATCAGGGGAATGCAATATATCCGGGCTCTCTAAATCCACAACCCCTATTCGAAATGAATTGGCACGCATGTCAAAGCCGTCATCCGGCACTCTCTGAGCAATCCATTGACCGTCTATTGCTATTTCTATGAACCAACCTTCCTTTGGATC
Organism: Clostridia bacterium; assembly: GCA_016278615.1. GTDB lineage: Bacteria > Bacillota > Clostridia > Peptostreptococcales > JAAYPU01 > Soudan-22. The sequence goes on from JADQBM010000052.1 coordinate 13,506, forward strand.
TGCAATGCCATACATGGTACCTGGGTCACAGCTGAGGGTATATTCTTCACAAAGCTGACCCATGAGCTCTACCCCTTCACGTGCTGTTTTACATCTTTCCAGTACCAATTGAGTAAATTCCGTCCAAAAGACACCTCCCTCAACGACATCCCATGCTGTATCTTCTGGTACATCACGAGTCCAAGACATATTGTTTGCAACAGAGACCTGATATTCATTGATTCCTGTTGTGAAGTCTCCTGGATAGTAATCCTTATCAAAGATAGTAGATGCTATATAAGCATAGGTTACCTCTGGTTGAGGAATTTCAGCACCGGAATAACTTATATACATTTCGCCTGGCTCATGAGTTTTCCTTGGAACCACCACAAGGTGCTGAGGTGAATCGCCCAATTCTTCACTGTGCGCCATCATAACAGAACCATCTACCGTTTGATCCTTTCCAACAATAACAGTAGTGCATCCCATAGCTGTCTCAGTAACCATGGTAAAAACAAGCATGAACACCAGTCCCACTACAGCTAATCTACCCGCTTTTTTCTTCATACCATTACCCCCCTTGTTTGAATTATTTTATACACAGTTTCTCTCTTACCCTTCTTTCTACTCTAAATATTATTAAAGTTTGGACAACTTAATTACTTAAATCCATATAAATTATAAGAATTTATTTTCACTATAACGAAATATTTTAGGAAAAGCTAAAAGTGTCCTGAAATGAAGGAAGTATAATATAAAGGAAATAAGTGATAATAAAACTTAGGAGGGATATTATGAGTGATAAAGCAAAAATAACAAAAATTAAAAAAAATCCAGAGGGAGACATAACTGATGTCATGTTGGATGATGGAAATGTTTATGCTATTAATGATGCCATCATGATGGCAAAAGATGGTTTGATAGAAGGTGTCAACGTTGGTAAATCTAGACAAGGACGTGAATTCTTAAGAAGTAACCCTAATGATGTGGAAAAGGACAATCTTGACAATCTACCATCGTTTTCTTGATAGGCCAAAGGAATATCACTGTACAATAAAAACTTTAACTAAAAAGGCCGGTGAATAAGCTATTGCACATTCACCGGTCTTAGTTTTTTATACTTTATATTTTACAAATGTCTTATATATAATCCAAATATATGTGATAATCGCTATCACCCATACAACCGTAATGTATTTCAAAAAGAAACTGGAAAAGTAAGCTCCCAGAATAATGCCCAATGCAACAAGACAAGTTTTAAGCCATGCATAGTCCCAAGCATTGTACTTTTTTGCTGCACTTAATGTCTGTTTCAATAATTTTTCCATAGATAACAGCCTCCTTTATATTTGTCTTTAGTACTTCTATTATATACTTATTACCCGAAAATCAAGCCTATAAACCTATTTACTTTTTTACAAAAATTTCTATATATTCCACTAAGCCCAAATCTTTAAAGAATTCTCTCACCTTTCTTTATTTAAATAGATTCGATGGTTATCCAAATCTTCAATACTTCAGTTAATATCAATTTGTCAACATGTATTTTATATTCCTTATTTTCTATCATCAGAATTCGATTATCGACTACTTCTCCAATAATATCTCCATCGATTTCTTCAACTTTTTTCCCAAGTAATGATCTGTACTTTTCTTTCACTGTCTTTTCAATGCTTATTTTATCAATTTCATCTCCGTCGAAAACCAATAAGACTTCTATATCTTTAAGTATCAGGCTTTGGGTATTAATGGATTCTTCGAGTTTTTCAAGTTGAGAATCTTTATCCTGAATTGTGCTTTCCAGATAGGCAATCCTTTGATAAGACATATCCATTCTATAACTAACAAGAATAGATAAAATAGCCATTCCCATTAATATACCAAGCGTTATGCCTGTGATAAAGCATAACCCATACTTAAAGCCACTTTTCTTTAACTTCCCCATATTGCGCCGCACCTTTGAATCAATCGAATCACACTATATCCAATATTCGCCCCTACAAGAGCACTCACCACATATATGGCTTGCTTTATAATAGATTTGAACTCCCCTTCAAACAAACCTTTATCAATTATTTCAAAGGAGGAGAACGTGCCACCAAGCGCGGCTACCAAAGCCCATATCTTTATAGACCCTCCTATTTCAAGCATGGTTTTAAGGGGTGGATGATCCGTCACAATTGCACCTATTCCCGCAAAAATACTTGCTCCAGTGACAACGCCAAAGGCAATAAAAAAAATATGTGTTACATTTGTATAAAAAGCATTCAATCCCATCACCATACCTTACAGACTTTTTTATAAAAGATATGATAACTTTGCTCCCTTTATGTAAATGTTTTATTTGTTCTATTTTTCCCATTTCATTATATATTCTACAAATCCAGTCTCTTCGTTGGATTGTTCTTTCGCGATCCTAAAACCACAATAATTATAAAAATTGACCGCCTTTTTATTTTCTTTGTATACACCCAATCCTAAATCTTGGTGCAATGATTTACAATAATCTATCAATTTTTTACCGATGCCTTTTCCCTGATAATCTTCTAAGACAAACAATGCACCGATAAATGAGTTATCCATAATACTAACAAATCCTTTAATCACATGATCTTCGTCGTATACAAAAGTCCTAGAAATAGGTATGTATTCATTTATAACCACATCATATTTATCAATCCAATACTGTCCATTGATAAAATTATGAGCTGTCAAATTTGTCTTTAACCAAATATCCATTACTTCTTTTATTTTAGAATCTTCTAATGGTTTTATCATATTGCCCCCCATTGCCCATTTTCAAAATCCCGGGTCACACCCTGGAATTGCAACAGTTCCATAATTATAATTAATTTTGGCCTTTAATCCAACGCGAAATGTAATCAATAACTTCCTCAGATACATTTCCCTTAACCGAATATTCCTGTGGAGTGGATTTCCCTTCTCCCTCTATAAAGATATGATTAAGATTTGGAAATGATTTGAAGTCGACTTTTTCTTTGTTCTCTAAAGCTTTTTTCCAATTCTGAAAATCTACCATGGTTACTTGGTAATCCCTTTCACCTTGTAAAACAAGTATGGGTCTATCAATCTCTTGTGCAACTTCAGTGGGGTTATAGTTTTTTAAATCAAGCCAATATTTAGCATTTATACCCATTAGATTCTGAGCGCCTGGATTACTATCTTCATCAAGATTCTTAATATTTTGTCTGGCCTCATTCAATGAAGCTATTTGAGCCTCTTCTTCTTTTGACAATTCTCCATCTAAGTAAGCGATGTATTCAACCTGCTCAACGATTAAATCTTCCATGGGTCTTGTGGAGCCTGCAAGAATGATAAATCCTGAGACTTCTTCATTCTGCATCCCTATTTTAGGCAATAAATATCCTCCCATACTATGTCCTAACACATAGATATTCTCTCCATCTATCCTCTCATGGTCTTGTAATAAATGAACAGCATCCATAACATCTTCTATGACTTCTTCCTTTACTGTAATTTCCTCCATCATAGATTGCATACGTTCCATATGTACATTGGTTCGCTTATCATATCTTAATACGCCAATACCTTCTGCAGCTAAGCCCCATGCAATATCTCTAAATGGTTTATTAGGTCCTATGGTTTCATCTCTATCATTTGGTCCAGAACCATGAACCAATACCACCACAGGCACTTTATCTGTTCCCTTTGGTAAAGTTAAAGTGCCTGGAAGCTCCCAAGCACTGTTCCCTATAACGACTTCGTATTCTTCTACATTATCAGGCCGATCCTCACTGCCTATGTTATCTGTATCTTCCGGATTTGAAATGTTAAATCCTCCTATTTTATTTTCCTGATTAAATACGACGTTCATATTGATATTGTTATTCTCAAATTCACATGTTACTACAATGATATCATAGCCTCCCTGAGCTGCCCTGTTTGTTTTTTCAATGCCCTTAAAGCTGCCCAATGTGCTATTTAACTGCTCCATTATTTGTCTATAGAAATCTACACTTACAGCATTTTTCATTTCCTCGCTATAATCATAATTATTATAAACCTCCTCATAATTCTCATTAACTAAATCTGTTACAAAGGATTTGGCCGTTTCTTCTTGTGCCTTCATACCATTCTCATCTCCCTCATTGGCTCCATCCCCACTATTACAGGCTGTAAAACTTAGGATTAATACCATTACCAAAACAAACAAAATAATAATTCTCCAACTTTTATTCACAGTAACCTCCTTAAATCTGGCTTGCTTTTTAATTTAATTTTATTTAAATATCTTTACTCTTTCTTCCAACGACATAAAATCCTTGTCACCAGCAGGAGCAGTTGGATTACCAAAGGGCATTTGAGCAATTAGTTTCCAATCCTTAGATATATGCCACTGTTTTTTTACCTCATCTTCAATAAGTTCATTATAGTGTTGCAATGATGCTCCCAATCCTTCCATTTCTAATGCGGTCCAGATAACAAATTGAAGCATACCATTTGATTGTTGAGACCAAAGTGGGAAATTATCTTTGTAAGTCACAAATTGTTCTTGTAGTGATTCAATTACACTCATATCTTCAAAGAATAAAATTGTACCGTATCCACTACCAAAGGAATCAATTTTCTCTTCCGTAGAAGCAAAGTGGTCTATTGGTACAATTTTTCTTAAGAAATCTTTCGTTATATCCCATAATCTATTATGATTCTCGCCAAAAAGAACAACAACCCTTGCACTTTGAGAATTGAACGCTGAAGGCGTATATTTTACAGCTTCATTAATCACTTCTTCAATTTTTTCATCTGAAACAGTTGTTTCTTTGCTAATACCATAAATCGTTCTTCTTTTTTTCATAGCAGTGTAAAAATCTCTTGCCATTTTAGATCCTCCTTCTTTTGTTAAAATAACGCATCACATTTATTATATCTTTTCCATAAAATTTAGTTTGATAACATCTTGTTACCCAACTTTCGTTTAATTTATAGTACTGAAATATAAAAAAGGTTTATTTATACAATACTTCCAAATCTTAATATGGATTATAACATACCTTCTACCTAATAAACATGAAGCTGTTTTATCTAATCCCCATACCCTAAAGAAAAAGAAGCTATCTCATTTTTTATTTTGAGATAGCCTCTTTTGAATCTTCTTCTATTTGATTTAGATATTTACGAGTTAAATTTTTAGATATTATCGGATAAACATTTGTGTCCAATAAGGTGTTCCATTTGATTTAACTGCATAACCTACACCGATTTGGGTAAAGTTAGCATTTAAAATGTTTTGTCTATGTCCTGGAGAGTTCATCCAGCCATTCATTACTTCTGCTGCACTTCTTTGGCCCATTGCAATGTTTTCACCAGCAGCAGTATACCTTATTCCAAAGTTCTTCATCATATCAAATGGAGATCCATAGGTAGGTGACGTATGAGAAAAATATCCCCTATCCCTCATGTCCATTGACTTAAACCTTGCTACTCTTGAAAGCTCCCAGTTTTCTGCAAGGGGCTTCAACCCATATTTTGATCTTTCTACATTTACTAATCTTACTACCTCTAACTCAAATGCTCTACCTGATGATTGATTAGGTATTGAGATTTTCATTCCCGGATAGATAAGATCAGGGTTTTGTAACTGGGTATTTATATTGATTAATTCTGTTACACCTACTTGATACTTTACAGCAATCTTCCAAAGAGTATCTCCCCACACAACTGTATGGGATTGAGTACTGGCTTCGACACTTAATGGGGCTACTCCTATGGAAAGGAATAACACAAGTGTACATCCAACTAAAAACTTCTTCATAATTATCCCTCCTCATGAATAATTATAACTAATTATTCACGAGGAGTAACCCCTCATTAATTGTAATCAGGACTATATATATCCAGTTTTATGGAAAAAAGGACCAAGGGAGGTAAGGAGATATGCCCTTTGGCCCCTCTTGACTCCTTTATTGAGTTGACTTAGCTTGTAAAAGAGAAAACTTATCTGTTAACATTCCAACAATTCTTTTTAGAAAACCAAGTTTGACCTCATAATAATATTGAGAATCAAACCATCCTTTTTCCTTATAATACTGATAATCTCTTGTGAATTCTTTACTTGGGTTGTTCTCGTGAAAAGTCCGAACCAACCTAAACATACATAAACCCTTTATTGAAGGTTTTACTGGTTTTTCAGTAATTAGTACTTCAGTGAAAGTTTTAGCTTTCCTATATAATTCTTTGTTTATCTTTTCTCTTTCACGTTCCAACACTTCATTAACGGGTAATGTAAAACGAATACCCTCACAAACATTAAATCCCCAGAAACTTCCTAAAGTATTTAAGTATTTTAATATATCCTTGCCTCCATATGCACCTTCTACAACTATTGGAATCCAAGCTTTATGAAAAAAGCATGGTCGGTGGAAAACATATGCTAAACGATCAAAAAATATTTTTGTAATAGATGAAACCTGTAGTGCATAGTTAGGGGTAGCAATAATAACGCCATCTGACTCTATCATTTTTTTAAAGAGAATAGGGGTATCATCTTTAAGGGGACAATATTCTTCGCCTTTTTTGAGACACAACTCACAGCCTTTACATGAAGTAATATTGTAATCTGTCAAATATACATACTCCATATTAATATCCATAACTCTCTTAATGTTCTCTTCAAACATTTTTACAACTTTATGAGTTCTTCCTGATTTTCTTGGGCTCCCAATAACCGCTATTATTTTTTTCATAATAAATAATCCTCCTTATATTTATAGCTTTACATGCTCTAAATTTATTTATTTTAATTAGCACTTTTGATTAGTTTACTAATCTATTAATCCTTTTACATCCTCTTCACCCAGTATCACTTGTATGTGCTCTATCATCTTTTTGTATATGGGTTTTGTATCATGGTTTTCTATTTTTGCTAAATTGTATTCTAATGAAATGGAAAACAGCCCATAACTCATAGCCGCTGCCATTTTTTTAGCATTTCTCTTGGGGATAATGTTTTGATCCATCATTTTTTGAAGTACTCTATAATATAATTCTTCTTGCTTTTTCAAAAGGTCTTCAACAACAAACTTTCGTGCTCTTACATTTCGGAATTGCTCCATAAATATAATTCGAAAAATATTATCCATTGTATCATCAATCTGCCTACCAAATTCGAATACAATCTGTTGAAAAAACATTTCAGGTGATAGTATTGATAACTGATCATCAATCATCTCATTTGACGGCGAAATCTTTTCCATTCTTGAATGAAAATAATTAAAAATATCATCTAAAAGACTTTCTTTGCTTTTATAGTGATTATAAAGAGAGCTCTCCTTAATTCCTACTTTTCTTGTAATCTCCCGAATAGAGACTGCATTGTATCCTTTTGCTGCAAAAAGCTCAACGGCAGCATCAAGTATTTTTTCTTTTGTTGTTTTTTTTATCTCTTGCATTTCTAATTCCCACCTTTTAATATAGTTAATAAATTGTACAATATATTGTCATATTTGATATAATAAACTAACGATCGTTAGTTTGTCAAGTGGTTTTTTTATATCTTTTTATAAAGTTAAAAAAAAACTATTTTTCTTTCCACACAACAATGTTTTCTCAGAAATTAAAACTTGAGGTAGATTTTACCTCTACCTCAAGAAAAATGGATTTTTATACATATTATTAATAATAGACTAACAAGGTGCCTAACACTATTGATTCTTTATTTTTCATTTTAACTTAAGTATAAACGCCATATGTAAAATCAGGGTCCTCCCCTAATACAAGGATCTCCATCTTCTCTATTTAACTTTGATGCTTTGTATAAATTCAGCATTAATCAATTCGCTACCTTTTTTGGTTTCAACCTCAATCCAATTTTCATTTATCTCGATTATCTTTCCTGTTACATTTGTTCCGTATGGTCCTGTAGATATCTTGCAATTCTTTCCTATATATTTTTTAATAATTTCATTGGTCATCATTCTTAATCTCCTTCTTCTCATGTTTTTTAAAATGATTGATTTTTGTAATATGTGTTGTTGGGGTATAACAATAAAAAATATTATAAAAAAAGGCATATATATTGCAATCCATGTTCCAGAGCTCAATAAGCAGCACTCCCTTTCATCTTACTTTTAAACTTCACAACCAGAATACGCCAAGGAAAATCACTCATCTGATTATATAATAAATATATCGTCCATTTATTAATTCATAATTCACGAGACCTTTATACCTTAAATGCTCCAGATGTGATAAAGCTTCCCCCACTGCAAACCATTTTTGAGTAACGGGAAATTCACTCCAGTTTTTAGCTCTGATAGACCATGTCATTTGTGAAGCAACTTCATAAGGCGTTAATCCTTTGGCATTCTTTAGAACCTTCTCTACTTCTGCAAGTCTATCCTCATGATGGCAGATTAATTCATCCACCCTACCGTGGTAATCACCCATTACTTTTCTATGTGCTGAAAAGGTAAACTGGATACCAAGTTCTTTAGTTTTTAATAAACTATCCATATAAAGACCCAAATAGTCTTTATCAAAATCCCAAGAAGTGATATTGGGCGTAATATCAAATATTATATGATCCCCACTAAAAAGAATCTTGTGTTCTTCATTATAAAGACACATATGTCCAGGCGTATGCCCAGGTGTCTCAAAACACTTTAATTTGTAATAACCTAAATCGAATTCAAATCCATTCTTTACCCCTATATAGCCTTTCTCCTTTGCAGGCAAAAAAGCGCTGGCTGGATTGATGCTTTCATTTTCAGCCAATTCCTCTCTTGACATGCCTAAGGAAAAGTATTTTTCATCAACTTGATTCCAGTATTCAGGCTGAAATAAATTAACCAGAATATCCCCATCTGTCTCACCAATGAATATCTTGGTGCTATCTGAAGCGATAGATGCAGATAATCCAGTGTGATCAGAATGCAAATGCGTTAAAAAGATATCTGTGTTTTTCATGTCAGCTTTTAGTTTATCCAAACCAGATGTCAAAGCATCATAGCATGCTTTTGAGTTGAAGCCTGTATCAATCAACAGGTTTCTCTTTGCTCCTTTGATAAAATAGCTGTTGAGATCTTTTAACGGATTATTGGGAAGGGGCACCTTAATAACAAATATATCTTTTAATAATTCTTCTACCATTTTTAGTCCTCGCCTTTTCTTCATTACTTTTAACAAAATTAAAAGCCAAGCTCTTCTCCAATGATGATAACATGGAAATCAGAATTCAGCGGTCTTTTATTATATTCTTAAAGTATATCATAATCAGACTTCGATTTTTAAGTTCCTTTCTCTTGTCTATCTTAAATTCCCCTTAACATAAAGAAAGATTTTGCCTCAAGCAAAACCCTCTTTAATTGTTCATTACTAATTACTCTATTTATTTTCATGTCAGCGCAAAGAAGCGGTTACCACTAGCTCCTGCCCAAGGAATATATAGTTGGGATTATCCAGATAATTAAAAGCCATTAGATTTTGGACAGATGTTCCGTATCTTTGAGCGATTGAATAAAGCGCATCCCCCGGTCTGACCGTATAAATAATGGCTTCCGGAGGGGATTCTGCGATAAAGATACACTGTCCTGGATAAATGATATTCGGATTTGGGATACAATTAAATTTCAAGATAATGGGAACTGTCGTGTTGAATTTTCTTGCTATAGTTGATAGTGTCTCTCCCGGTTCAATCACGTATACAAAGCTTCCTAATTCAGGCCTCATCAGTATAGGCATAAAAATCACCTCTTACTGTCATTATATTTGGAAACGCCTATTAGGTTACTTCTATTCCCTCAATCGCACTGCTCAATGCAGAAATTCTGATACCTTAGATTAAATCTTAATAAATTTGTTATCCTTATATTACAAAAAGTTCCGCTTCATTTCTGTGTGGCAACCTATCGTATTTTTCGCCTTTGGGATAACCAAATGCTAAGGCACCGTAAACTACCATTGAGTCATCAAGACCAATCAATTCTCTTATCTTTGGATTTGCGTTTGTAAGTCTTGTAAGATATCCTGCCCAACAAGCACCTATGGATTTAGAATGAAAAAGCAAATCAACATCTGTAAGCGCGATTGTCGTATCCGTATAGGGATTGATGGCGCCTTCTTTTGGAGCGATGCCAAACAAAAGATGAGGCGCATCCAAAGTAACAACATTATTTCCGATTTCATATTCTGAAACAACCTCTTTAGAAATTTTATTTTCTTTTACATACTCTAAAATGTAGGACATGATTTCTTTAACCTTTTTTGTATCATGAACCAAAATCCACTTGTTCAAATGGTTGTTTTTTGCGCTTGGAGCGAAGTCAGCCACTTTTAGAATATCCCTGATTTCATCCAAGGGTACTGGTTGTTCCGAAAAGTTTCGAATGGAACGGTTACTTGAAATCAAACCCTTCAATTCATTGTATGAAGCTGAAGTTGGATTATCAGCCATTTTTTGTCCACTAGATATATCTTCAAAGGAAATTGCCTTTACAGGGCATATGGAAGCGCAGTGCATACATAAAAGACATGCCTTTTCTTTTTCTGCTATTGTAGAAGGACATCCCTCATTCATTTCCAATATGGTAAAAGGGCATATTCTAACACATAAACCGCATTGAGTACATATGGATTGATCTACTTTTACTACTTTATTCATTTTCTTACCTCTCTAAGGTGTCAGCCACCCAACTTATCCCAGTATTTTTTTATCAAAATGTATCACAGATATTTTCATTTTATACAGGTTAACCCTGCTTATGATTCTATTAAAATAATGGTAAATATTCTAAGAAAATAATATCATTTCTATCAGCAGCATTACCTTCTGCTAAAATCGCTGCCTTTGCTGCAATAATTCCACCAGCTGCTTCTACAAGCCTTTCTATGGCTAAGAGTGATTCACCCGTGCTAATGACATCGTCAATTATTGCTACACGTTTTCCTTGAATATACTCAGCATCTTTTTTATCAAGACATAATAATTGTTTTTTCTGTGTCGTAATGGATTCAACTTCATCAACAATAGGCGTATCCATATAGGGTTTTATGCTTTTTCTGGCTACAATATAATTTTTCATATCTAATAACCTTGAAATTTCAAATACTAGAGGAATACCTTTAGCTTCCGCCGTTATCAAAACATCTACTTCGGGTAATTTTTCTGCCAATTCCTTTGCTGCAGCACATACTAATTCTGTATCACCAAGAATAACAAAACTAGCAATGCTTAACGTCTCAGTTATTCTAATAATAGGAAGATCACGAGAGATGTTTCCGATTTTTAATGCATATGTTTTATCCAATAAAAAACCTCCTAAATGTTACGTCCCTATGACTAGTACTCGTTCTATATTATAAGTTAAATTCTGTTATTATACAATATTTTATCAGCATCTAGCTTTTGTTGATTGTTGAGCGCCTCAGTTTCCCAAGGTTCATTTTTTCTCCTCTTCAACCTTCCTTATTAGCTTATCCATGTAATTTCAGCTTTTTTTACTTCCCATTGGTCCCCTTTGTATTCTAAAATACAATTTACTCCTATTGCTCCTAAACCTGAGCGGTATTTAGAACCTTCTATAATAATCTTTTTATCCGAAGCCATTTTTATATCATCGATACTTAAGAGAATTCCTTCTAGGCTTAGTGTTTCTTCATTAAATAAACCCTTTTCTTTTAATTCGTCAAAGCTGGCATCCATAACTTCCACATCATAATTTTGAAAATACTTCAATAGTTCTGATTTATTACTTTCTCGTAAGTGTTTAAGGGTACTTGTATCAATAGAAATATATTTCATTCCTCCGTTTAATCCCTCATCCAAATTTACTAAGGAGTCCAGAGCAGCTATGTAGACATCTACAATCCTGCCCTCTATATCTAATCCATCCCCTTGCTCGGTTTCCCCTGATAGATGGCTTTCGTACCATTCCCTTCCACTACTCCATGTCCTATTTTCTTGGTTCTCGCCCAATATTTCAGAGCAAATTACAGCCATAACATATTCTGTTAAACCATTTTCATTTGTGCTATCAAATTTTTGAAGCAGGTATTTTAATGCCTTATCTCCTTGATCGACTATATATTCATAATCCTCATTCCCTTTTACATAGTCGTAAGGATTAGAAGAAGCTGCAACATTTGAATTAGATACAATAGCTTCCAGCTTCTCATCTATAATTGCTTCAACATCTTCTTGTTGAGTTGAATCACACCCAATACTTACAAGTAAAATAAATATTACCAAAACAAATATGGGTAAATTTACATTCTTCTTTTTCATAACATCTAATCTCCCATCTATTTTAACTTACCATATAGACTTTATCTGGAAGCCAAATGTTCCGATTGACAAAGATACCATGTGAATAATAATAAGTGCCTGCCTGTTGTATACTATCTGCATTACCTCCAAAGATTTCTGAACAAGACGTTCGCTTTCATTGCAGAAGTTGCTTCGTCCAAAATATTAAAATTATTATTCTACAAAAAACAAGAGCACCTCTCATCAGGGTGCCCGCTAAAATGTGGTCTTAGTCTGTATAACCCCAGATCGCTATCTATAGTAGGTTTTAGATTTTCAATTCTAAATACCTTGTTCCTTCTACTGGGTTATACACATATGGTTCAATATCATAGAATCCTAAATATTTATACAAATTCTGCGCCTCTTTCATTGTGGGCAAAGTATCAAGTCTTATAAATTTGTATTTTCGTTTTGAAGCTTCATCAATTACTTTGTTTATCAGTTTTTTACCAATTCCTAACCCTCTATAGCTATCACGGACATAAAGTCTTTTCATTTCACAAATTTCATCTGATATCCTACGAAGAGCTACACAACCCGCATTCCTCCCGTCTACTCTTGAAAGAATTAAAACCCCATCAGGCGGACCATATTTTTCCAACAGACTATTTAATTCTTCATCAAAGTTTTGAAAACAAAGATCTACTGAAAGGGATTGTGCATATTCTCTAAACAGCTGCTTAACTTCTCCAAGCAAGTCTTTTCCTATTATATAAACGAATTCTATTTCGGGCTTATTTTCACTAATATGATTCAAATGCTTTTCCCTCCATTTCGTTGATTAGGCTTTACAAGACAACGAAAGACTATTTATATTATAACATTTATAAGACTCACCTTTTCAAATTTTCCTGAATAAAATGATATACAAACTAAATTGAAAAGGAGTTAATAATCTTGGGCAAAATTTATGATACCAGTGATGAAAAAAAAGCAGATGATATGAACATAGTGAAACAACAAAGAGATCCCTTCCCTACGTTCCCAGAGAGACCGGGTATTCCAGAAAGACCTGAAAGGCCGGAAAGGCCTGAAAGACCTGAACGACCTGAAAGACCTGAAAGACCCGAAAGGCCAGAGAGACCCGAAAGGCCAGAAAGACCGGGTGGACCAGGGCAATTTCCGGGGCCAGGACCATTCCCAGGACCGGGGCCATTTCCGGGACCAGGACCATTTCCAGGACCAGACCATTTCCAGGGCCAGGACCATTTCCAGGGCCAGGACCATTTCCGGGACCAGGTCCGGGGCAGGCGCCTACATCTCCGCCTCCACGTTTTTCACCATTAGCGCCTCAGTATGAGTCCGGCTATTACGGTATAAGACGTTGTTTATTTCGCAACACTTATATATGGCTATATTACAGAGACAGCTTTTGGTTCTATCCAATATTTGTAGGTCCTCAATGGATTTTTGGATACCGTTGGAGTTGGGAAAGATTTAGATGGACTTTCTCTTTTGTGGAATTAAGACAGATACTTTCATATCAGTGCTATTAAACTCAAGGGGGCACTCTGTCCCCTTCTTTTATTGATGTCATTTAGTTTTTTATAGGTATAAATCACTTGATTTAATCACTTGTACCCCTTCATCTTTCAATTTTTTATTCCATTCATGAATTAACTCTTCTGCCTTTTTATTAAAGCTACTATGTCCATCTTCAATCAATATGACTTTATTTCCCCTCTTTAAACCTCCTAAACATGCAGCCTTCACACATCCATGTGTAACCAATCCAGTAATCACCAAGGTATTGATATCGTTTTTCTTGATATAATCTGGGAGTGTTTCTTCATCAAAGACATTACTTTTACTTTTGTTGATTGCTATATCATTATCTGAGTATTCTAATTCTGAATGTATTTTCCATTCATTAGAACCTTCTTTAAGAATATTCTTATTTGTATGGCGAATAAAAATAATTGGATACTTTTTATCTCTGAACCTTCTGATTAATGTGTTAATGATTGAAATCAATTCTTCTTCTTTATAAACCTTCGTTCCCTTATTAAATAAACCTTGTTGTACATCTAAAATGATTAATGCTATATTTGATATCATACTTCTTCACTTCCTTCTCATTATGATAATATTTTTTTTTAACTCTATTAAAACCTTGCAATACGTATGTTAAAGATATCAATACATTAATCTATCCTTTGTACAGCAGCTCTAGATAGTTTTCAATAGTGATGCTATTTTTCTTGCCTTTAGAAATAGAATTAATCCAAATATTATGGTTATTATTTTGAAACCAATCCTCCACTTTAATAAATTTAATGAATCTTCCATCATACCATTTTGTGTGTATACAAGAGCTAGTCCATCACCAAGAACTTGAAAATTGAAAAATACAATAATTAATCCTATTAATGAAAGTGCTAATGTTTGGATATCTACTAGCATTTCTTTACAATCATTTATTTCTTTTTTCTCGTAAGTATTATAGCTTGGAATAATAAAATTTGAAATCTTCTCAGTTTTAAACCAAAGTATAATTCCTACAATTAAATATAATACATGAGAAAACATTGCAAAAAATAAACTAAGATCCAAATTTGAATGCCAATCAGAATAAATCATTAACCTGTTACCTAAATATAAGGTCCCATCAGTTAGTCCCTTCATAATAAAATAAATACTTAGAACTTTTACTGAAATACATGCTATGTCTTTACTATTCATTTTTTACCTTTTCTCCCCCTTTTTTCTTTTGAAATACCTTTTTTTCTAAACTCATCTTGCTTTGGTTTTAATCATTTATCTAAATCAGTTGTTTTGTTCTTTTGTTAAACTTCAACTCTCTCTGTAAAATTATACCATTTTATTTATTATCGGGACAAGACTTATTATTCATTGAATATTATCTTTAAAATGAACCACTAAATTAAATTCTTTTTGTAGAGCCACCCTTGGTTTTTTTTATTCATAACATTTTTTCTTATAAAATATGTTAAACTTAAATCTAGTGTTAGAAGTTTAAATGAAAGGCATGATACATATGAACGATGTTAAAAAACGTATTGAGTTACTGGCACAAGAAGCTTTTATAGATGAAGTAAGGTATATTGATGCTGAGGATTTAGAACCAATAGAACTATTTCAAGGAAGACAACCTAAAAATCTCTTGCCAAATGCTAAGAGCATCATTCTTTTCAGTGTTTATATTGGCGCATTTTACTTTAAAAATTGGATTCCGGAAACCTATGTTAAGACCAGCAGGTTAGCGCTTTCAGGTTTTTATTTTAATGTTGCTGAGCCTTTAAAACCAATCCAGGAATATTTGATATCCAAAGGCCATCAAGCCTTTATATGTGATGGTTCTCTAGAAGCCAACTGTATTCCTCTTAAAAATGCTGCTGTAAAGGCTGGCCTTGGTTGGATAGGAAAGAACACATTGCTCATTAATCGCAAATACGGAAGCTGGCAGGCATTAGGTGCAATCATCACAGATTTAGATCTTTCTGAGGAGTACCCCTTAGAGAAGAATTTATGCGGGACATGCACTGCCTGTATTTCCGCCTGTCCGTTGCATGGATTAGATAAGCCCAGTCAGTTAGATAGAAGCGGTTGCCTTTCTAACTTATTAGAGGAAGAAGAAATTCCCGAGGAAGTACAATATATAAAACATAGCTATGTTTTAGAATGTGATATATGTCAAGAGGCATGTCCGTGGAATAAAACTCATACAAATAATCCCCTAGATACGCCCATGGGTAGAACGTTTACGAACAAAAATGAACTTTTAAAGCTTTTTAAATATGAGGAACTTTTAAAGATGAATGAGACCGATTATTTAACAAAATTGGTTCCTAACCTTTCAGGGCTAATTATTCCTTATGAAGTCTTTAGAAGAAACCTGATGCTTGTATATAATATGTACCAAACTGATTAGGCTGAAACAAAATTAAAAAGAATTCCCAAGAGACAGCAAAAAAGTCATTCTAGAATTGAATGACTTTTTATCATTTACTCTATTTTTGTTTACTAACAACACAAAAATTTTTTTTGATTTCAATATGAAACATATGCCGCTGCTTTTACAAGTCGTTTTATATCCCTAAGTCCAATTTTTCCTGTAAAATACTGATTTTCTTTATTCACTCTATCAAGTTTACTACATAATTCATCTGCATTAGCTTTTGAAACCATCTCCGTATTATTATATCCTGTGGAAAATAATACCCTAGCTACAATTGGACTAATCCATTGTATTCTTGTGAGATCAATCAAAACATGAATAGATTCAATAAACTCTTGATCAAATCCTAGGTCATCAATCATTTTTGATTTTGTTTCAGGAGAGCTCAAGGATTCAAATAATAGAACCGAATTCTTATAACCAATATTTTCTCAATCGCTCATTATTCGGTTGTTTTTATTAGCACTTCAGTATCCTCAAATCCATAGTCACCATCCCCATATTCACTTATATATTCAGGGATTAAATAATCATTAATAGTTTTTTGCCTCTCATCTTTTTCTACTTTTTTAAAGCCGGCTTTTTCATATGCCCTAATGGCACGAGTATTTCTAACAGAAGGTCTAATAATAAAATTCTTAATATTGTAAACTGCTTCTAGATATTCGCACAGATTAATTAAAGCGTTTGTACCATAACCTTTTCCGCAGTATTCTTTACTCTTTAGCCAGATGTCTAATTCTGCCGCCTGTGGCTTGAGATGGAAGCAAGCATAGCAAAGACAGCCAATCTCCTCCATATCATTATTAATTATCATAACTGATCCCTTTTTTCTAGTTTCTTCTAAATAATAGAAATCCTCAAAGTCTTCTTTAAACTCAGACCAATCAGGAATAGGACTATTGGGATAATCTGGATTACCCATATGCATTTGAGCTGTATCAGACAAACAAAGCCATTCATATGATTTATACTTTTCAGATATACTTGCGTGTCTAAATCTAATCATAATTTTTTCTCCTTAACTATTTTAATAGAAATCAATCATTGGTTTTAAAGCAAAGATCCCCAGTTTCTTTATCTAATTTGAAAAGACCGTTAACATGGTTTTTATCATCTTTTTTGCTCTTCGATATTTTTGGCACTAATCTCTGGATGAACATATCTACCGCTTTTCTCTGTATAAAGTCCCTTTACTAAAACCGACTGTATAGGACAAAAATTGAAACAAGCATAGCAATAATAACATTGAACTGCCGTTGACCAGGCTGGTTTATGCTCGACCATCTTAACTTTTTTTGATAAACAGACTTTTTCACAGATGCCACAACCGTTGCAATTATAATCTGCATAGAAAGGAATCTCATTTTTAATGTTTTTAGTCAACGATGACATGATGGGCTCGAGAAAATAATAATGAAAAACAGATACTCCCTCTTTATGGCGCTTTTCTTTATTAATAATACAATCCTTTATTAAATCAAGCTTTTTTTGGACTTTGCACTCCAAATCATCTATCTTTTCTTTTTCTATTTTATTAATCCATTTTTTATCGGCAATAGGTCTTAAACCTGTTGGTGAATTATTGGCCATATTTATCATAAAAGATGCATCTAATGTTTTCCCTTGTTTTTCTAATGCCTTCTTTGTAAAAGTATTTGCAGTACAAAAAGTCCCAATTCGAGTTACGATAGAAAAAGTATACGTACTTGATTTCAAATCCAGCTGGTTAATAAATTTCCTTATAGGTGCAGGTACTGATGTGAGATAAGTGGGAAAAACAAAACCTACTGTTTGAGCATTGGTTGTTATTACATTATCTAAAGAGGCAATAATCGGTATCAATTTTATTTCTGGTATCCGCTTTTGTAATTCTTTTGCGACATGCAATGAATTCCCTGTCCCAGAAAAATAATAGATTTCAATGTTATGCATCATTCGTCTCCTTTATATTTTGTACCAAAATGGTCCTCTTCTATTATTTGCGTAGTTTTAATTTGTACATTTTCTTATAGGCGATTTCATCTAATATCTTATGAAGAATTTCCGATTTGCCTTTAACATCTAAATCATTAGAATCATTTTTTGCTTTTAGTACTGCCTCTTCTAGTTCTTTAATTTCCATAACCGTTGCTGCAATACAATAATAGCTTTTTGAACGCCCCTCATTAAAATTATCTAACATATCTTTAAGAATTTCTTCCCGTTTGTTTTGATTTCTCAGAAATAGTTCAATTCCATTATTTTGTATAAAACGAATGTCATCCTCAAGCTTTTGATAACACTTAAACGAATCACCTTTCTTTCCTGCTTCTCTATGTTTTTCCCATTTTTCACAATTAACGCTTTCATTGCATTCCCAACAAAATTCAATTCCTTTTTTCTTTACAGCACAGGTAATAAACTTGCAACCTAAGCCCATTCTTGTCTCAGATTTACATCCTTCACATTTGCTTTTACTTTTACTATCCATATGATACATCGGGCATAAATTGCAAGAAAGACCACATATACCTATTTGGGGGTATTTTATTTCCATATTGATACCTCCTCCGTATCTTTTATTATAAATTTCTTTTTGCTTAACTTATACAAAAAACCAGCCAACAATTTCTCACTGCCAAGCTGGTTCTCCAATCTCTTTTTATATGTATTCCCCCTCATAATTAATCCCTGATTCCTAACCTTAATTATAAGGTAAATTATGTAAGTATACAATATTTTGTCAGCATATCTTTTTGGATAATTTGTAGTTCGGGGTTTGAGGATTTAAGTTCATCGGAAAAGATAAAAGAATATAATCCTGAGTTCGACACTTGATAAATATATAAAGCCTGCAAATCATTGATACCCAAGGATTTACAGGCTTTATCCATTCTTTCTATACTAATACTTTTTGATATCAAACATCTCTGACAGTATATACCAGGTAGCAGGCAATGGCTGACTAAGAATCCAGTAAAATACACCTCTAAGGTCATATTCCTTTACCAACTGATATTTTAAATAATGACTTAGAGCATTTACGAACCATATTCTATGTTCATTTCCTGCAGCATCCACATAATCCATATAGGGCTGCCCTACCTCCACATCAAATTTTATGCTGGCATTATATCTCTTTGCCAAATTCCAAACCTCTGGCAACGTAATTGCTCTGGCAAGATTCTGTGGCGTATCGGGCAATGTCCAATCATATCCGTATAAGGTCATTCCCATTAAAATTTTATCTGGGGGTATGTTATTTTCAATAGCATAATCCAAAGCTCTTCTTACATATTCTAAAGGTGTAGTAGCCCTTGGAGGTCCTTCTCTCCACCCCCACTCGTAAGTCATTAAAGCAGCAATATCAATCAAAGGACCTAGGGCATTGTAATCAAAAAATCCAACCCAGTCCCTCTCTGCCCATTCTTCCCATTTCGGAGGCATGTTTAAAATTAGTTTTTTATTGTTATTATGAAGACTTTCTGAAAGGTCCTCAATAAAGCTTGTAAATATATCTCTATCCTCAGGATTTAGGTTTTCTATATCAATTATTACACCCTGAAGATCATATGTGCTAAGCAGAAACAAAATATTATTAATAAGATTTTCCCTTCTTGAGGGGTCTGATAGTACAATATTGCCAAGTTCAGGGCTAAAGATCCCCTGTACAAGATTGGTTATTACAGGCATCATTAATACATTTTTCCTTCTTGCCACCAATAGAATTTCTGCATCGATTGTTCCAATTACATCTCCTGTTTCAAGAAAGGGAAAATCAAATATTCCTAAATAGGTTAGATACTCCCCTAAGGAGTCTATTATATAGGTCTTATCCTGAACACTTGAAGGATTATAATATCCCAGAGTTTCTATTACAGGCTTATCCTCAGTAGCATCTTCTGAGACAATCAGCCTTTGCCCAAGGTAAATTGGGTAGGGAGGCCTTAGATTGTTTAGGAAAATGAGAGTGGCTATTGAAATATTAAATTTAGCTGCTATTGTCCGAAGAGAATCTCCTAGTTTGACTGTATAGGTCTCCGCCCTACTTGGTATAACTAAGTCCATTCCTATAACTAAGTTACCTGAATCAGTTAACCCATTAACCTGAATAATTGACTGTACAGGAACATTAAATCTTTGTGCTATTCGCCATAAACTATCCCCTGGCTTCACATTATAAATTTCCATAGTTTTACCCCACACCATTAAAATTATACATTATATAGATATGCAATAAACAAGAAAAAAGACGCTGAACATATTTTTTACTTTAACTTATCAAAGAATAATTATAATGTAGTTTTCATCTCTTAGATTATTATTTTTAAGTCACAAAAATATTTTATTTTTTGTTTTGCATTTTCTTCAGAAATATTGTACACTTTTTGTATACAATAAAATATAACCATAATAAATTTACGTCAAGAATTATTCTGAACTCTGAATGATATGGTTAAAATGTAATAAAAATGAATTTCAGCGAGGGCACAACTATGGAAATCACATTTGAAGAAACAAGGGGAAGGATTCATGCTTCCCTACATTTAAACTCAATCGGACCTGATGCGCTAATAACTATCACTGGAGGAGATATGCCGCATATAGGTGTTGTATATACCGGTGGAAAAGATGGTATCTTCCAAAGGTCTGTTTTTGAGCATCATAAAGAAGAAATTATAGTTGAGAAAATTGCAATGGAATTATTAGCAGGGCAATGGTTTGAACATTTTGTGGTTATTGGAGGAATTCATGTGCAAAAAATAAGTTTGGCAGAAATTAAAGAAGTTATTTCCATATCTGATATATTAAGGAATCGTATGAAAGAATATTTAATTCAAAACCCACCATTCTCCATTATGGAAAAAGGGGCTGTTTAGATGAAAAGGATTGTTGTTGGCATTTCTGGATCAACAAGTGTCATTTATGGCATACGACTAATTCAAACTCTTAAAGAACAGACTGATATTGAAATACATTTAGTTATGAGCAAATGGGCAGAAGAAAATATCCGAATAGAAACAAACTATCTTCCAGAAGATATCCGTGCAATGGCAAACAGAGCTTATCTTCCTAACGAAATGGACGCTTCTATAGCTAGTGGTTCATTCCAGGTGGAAGGAATGATTATTCTTCCATGCAGTATGAAAACCTTGAGCGCTGTAGCCAATGGATACTCCAATAATCTCATTACTAGAGCGGCTGATGTGATGATTAAAGAAAAGCGTTTATTAGTCATGAGCCCCCGTGAGACTCCCCTTAGCTCAATTCATTTAGAAAACATGTTGAGACTAAGCAGACTGGGAGTGTGTATTATTCCCCCTATACCCAGCTTTTACAGTCATCCAAAATCAATAGATGATTTAATACGTCATCATATTATGAAGATATTGGATCAGTTTAAAATCTCTGTGTATGAATCATGCCGTTGGAAAGGAAATTTATAATACAATCTAAAGAAAAGTAAAATAGCCATTATCAGACATATAAACACCCTAAGATAGGGTTAGCTGAACGATTTAGCAATTCAGTGAAATATACATATTTTTGTTTTAAAAATTACTTTGACAACATCCATATAAAATTAGACAAAAGAACCCGTAGGCATCGCTCTAGATTCAGCACCCAGAACGAACTGCAGTGCAACTGAGCTGTCAGTTGTTTCTGCAAGCTTTGTCTTGAGGCTACAAAGGCCATATTTTCTCTTAGCATTGCCATAGGTGCCTTCAATGGCGTTTCGTATTCCTATGTCCAGCTTTTCTCGCATCTTTTGATCTTTCATAAGTGACTTGGCTGGATGTCCAAGTTTCGGTCCGCTAATCCTGATGCCCTTTTTCTTTAGCCAAGCCAAGTTGTTGCGGTTTCTGAATATTGTATCTACCATGACGGCTTTGGGATAGAATTCAAATCGTTCTTTATAGTTTTCTACCGCTTCGATGAGAAAGTTGCCTTCGTTAAAACTTTTGATTTTAGTTTATATTCCCTAATCATCTATATTTTACAGCAAATTTCATATTGTTTCCAATAAGTATAAAACTACAATCACTACTGTTGGTATAGGTAAAGCCATCATAAATTTCTTTTGAACATGAAGTAAGCTTGCCTTAAAGTATTCAACAGATAACAAGACTGAAGAATTAACAGGTGACAAAATGACACCTATCTTACTTAAAGAATAAACCACACCTACTGAAATAATCCCTAAATTATAACTTTGTATTATAGGTGTTAATAACGCAAAGGTAACAGCAACAGCACCTGAATAAGCACCAACAACCCAACCTATCAATAATGGTAATATTAAAAGCAGAACTTCTACGGGCATTCCTAACTGTACCCATAATGAACTTATTCCTTCTATAATAGAACTTTCTTCTACTATTATACTAAAAAACATCATTCCAAAAACTAAAGTAGCCATTTTCCAAGAAAAGCCCTTACGGAATATCTTTAACAAATCATGCAAAGTAATCTTTTCCTGGATATATACCAACAATAAAGAAAGTCCTATGGCCCACGACATCCTAAAGTCAAGTATTAGTGTTGAAAATAAAATCAGTAACAAAAAAGAACAATTCTTTAATAAAACAAAAATAGATTTTAAAATCTTCTTCTCATTTGATTCAACACGTACAAAACCATCGACTTCTCGTGGGAGCTTCTTTAACTCTAACAAGTAACCGGAAAATAGCATAATTATAGTTAGAGGCAATTGCATTAAAAACAATTGCTTGGTATTTACATTAGTCAAACTAATAGCTATGATAAAGGCAAATGATATAGGGTTACAAAAATGAATTGCTGCTCTAAACCAAAAGTTAATAAAAGCTTTCTTGTTTGGTGGAATTACTTCTTTTGATACTTCTTCTATCATAGGAGCTGTTAACATAACTACCCCAGGACCTGGTATCAAAGCAATAACAGAAGGAATAATCATTAGCAAAGTCCTAAAATCAGAAAAGATCTCATATAGAGATTTTACAACGCGTTTCATTCTTCCAGTTTCCCTAATCATGTAGCCTAGAATCTGTATAAGCGAAACTGCAATTAACAACTCTAAAGTAGTGTTATTAGTTAAAGTCAAAAATAAATAATACGATATAGCAGAAAATCCAAAATTAGAAATAACCAATATAATCGCACCAATTATAAGAGTAAGCCCTAAAGGAAATTTTTTTTTGTTCAGTACAACGATCATTAACATTACTAAAATTAAAATTATTAATCTTAATAACAACATAACCCCCCCCCCGAGCAAATAAAATGTCTTTTATTACACATGGTGGTGTACGAAAATTTAATAGGTATACCACCATTAATTTCTATACTATTTTATATTATAATCTTCTAATTTAATTCTGTTGAAAACATCCATATCTACTTCACAAACTTCTGAGAAAGGTTCACCATAAGGTCGGGTAGCATCTATACCCATTCGAGTTACTAAAGGTTTCTTGGATTCCAAATTGGTGGTTGGGTCAAGTGATGCACCCATACAACCTTTAATAAAGAAAATATCCTTTTCTGCCCATACTCTTGAGTTGACAGCCCATAAAACTTCTTTATCATTATATATGTCAATATCTGAATCAACTACAATACCATATTTTATATGCCAATCACTTATAAATGCTGCTAATATTGCATCTTTTGCTTCCCCGGCCACTCGCTGATCTAATGATAAATAAACCATATACCTACCCATCCCAGCAGGTGATAAATGAACTGCCTTTAACCCCGGGCAAGTTGCTTTAGCCTTTTCATAAATAACAGCTTCCTTGGGGATAGAACCTATTAAACTATGCTCAGAATGGCCTATCCAGCAAGACTGATAAATTGCATCTTTTCTTCTCGTTATGGCAGTAACCTTAACTAAAGGGTCCATACGTATATCAACTTTTCCATCACGAATAGTTTTATAATAACGTGTATGTTCACCAACCGGTCCTTCTTCCACCATTTTATCGGGATAAACATAACCTTCAATTATCATTTCAGCTTCAGCAGGTACCATTAGATCTTTACCATAGGTAACCGATGGCACAATTCTTAGAGGCTCCTGCATTGCAGCACCCACTACTTCATATTCATTTTTACCAAAAGGCCCTTCCCATTGACTACCTAGATAAAATGATGGATGATGTCCAACAACAATAGCGAATGGCGCTGGCTGTCCTGCATCCAGATATTTTTTCACTAACATACCAGAATGATGATGGGGCTCGGCATGAACTGCTGAGGTATCTTTACCCTTAACATTAAATCGAATCATGGCTATATTATACTTGCCAGTGTCAGGATCCTTGATTACCATTGAACCACTCAAAATGTAAGGTCCTCCATCTTTTGCATGATGAACTGGTATTGGGTATTTTGTCAAATCAACATCATCACCCTGCTCTATTACTTCTTGTACTGGTGCATCACTTACTTCGATTGGCTCATAAAGTTTTTGGTACATTTTAGATAGAGCTAAAGGCAACTCCATTTTATCTTCATCAGCCTTTAATCCTAAGGCCATTGCTAATTTGCGACGGGTTGCAAAAGCATTGAATAATAGTGGTGTTTCTGATATTTCCCCATTAATACCTTTTACCTTATTAAAAATAGTAAGTGGCAACCTGTCTTCCAGCTCTAACTTACGTAAAATAGCCGTCGCTTCATGTTTTGAATCAACTTCTTTGTCAATATGAAGTATTTCACCTGGAGCAGCTTCTTCTAAGTATTGAAGAAAGGTTCGCAAGTTCTTTGGCATTTTCAATTCCTCCTTAGTTTGATTGATTTAAATATCATTTACTATATCTGCTTATTAATTTTTTTACATCTATAAATGAAGTAAATAAAATCAATAACACTATTATAAATAAAATTATCGCTAAAGGTCTTTCAAAAAATAGTGATAAATCACCACCTGATATTCTTACTGATCTGTGGAAATTAGATTCTGCCATATTTCCAAGGATTACTCCCAACACCATACAGGGGAGTGGGAACTTATTTTTTACCATAATATATCCAATGAACGCAAAAATAATCATTAACATAACGTCTAAAATCTGATTACGATAGGAAAATGCTCCTATGATTGCTAACAGTCCTACCAACGGCGTTAATAAGGAATTAGGAATCAACGTAATCTTCGCAACTCTATTAGCAAAGACCAAGCCCAAAATCAAAAATGCCACTTGTCCAAAAATGAATCCCCAAATCAAAGTTGGTACCATAGGGTCAGTAAAGAAAGCATTCCCTGGCCTTAACCCATGTATCATCATAGCACCCAGGAATATAGCCGCTGAAGATCCTCCAGGTATCCCTAAAGCAAATGCTGGAATGAGAGTAGCCGTTGATGTTGCATTATTGGCCACTTCTGGAGCCATCAGACCATCTATGCTACCTTTACCAAAACTTTCTGGATCCTTCGCAAATTTTTTAGCCACCAAGTAAGAAACAAAATTAGATACATTGATACCAACACCAGGCATAATTCCTAAAACTGTACCCACTATAGCTGAACGTATTAAAGTAACAGGGCGTTTTAATACTTCTTTAGCACCGTCTAATAAGCCACTTACCTTTGAAGCCTTCGCTATAGAGCCTTTTTCATCACTCAAAAGCAACGCTTGTGAAAGTGCAAAAATACCGATTACAAAAGGAACAAAGGCTATACCTTCTTCCAAATAATAAGTGTTCATAGTAAAACGATTAGTACCTGTAATTACGTCTCTACCAATAAAAGATAGCATTAATCCTAAACCACCCATTATTAAACCACGCTTTGTATCTCCACGTCCTGTAACGGCAACTAAGGAAATTCCAGCTAAAGTAAGCATGAATAACTCGGCAGTACCAATCTTTAGAGACCACTCTCCTAACATTGGGCCTAAAAAAGCAAGCGCCAACACACCAATTATGCCGCCAATGAAAGAACTCATTGTAGATATCCCAAGGGCTTTTCCACCTTCACCTTTTTGTGTCATGGGATAA
The DNA here is from genome assembly GCA_016278615.1 of Clostridia bacterium. Taxonomy (GTDB): domain Bacteria; phylum Bacillota; class Clostridia; order Peptostreptococcales; family JAAYPU01; genus Soudan-22. Next base: position 39,656 of record JADQBM010000052.1, read on the forward strand.
CCATCAAAAGTGGTAGCAATAGAACCAGGGGTTCCTGGAGTATTGAGCAATATAGCTGTAATACCTCCACCAAATACGCAGGAAGCGTATGTGGCTCCCAGAAATACTAGAGCTTCTACTGGGGTCATACCAAATGTTAATGGTAAGAAAATGGCCAGTGCAAAGACAGGTCCAAGACCTGGCAATATACCTAATACTAATCCGCCCACAGATCCGGCAAGAAGGTAAAGCAAAGTATATCCTTCGAACAATAACAATAATCCATCTAACAACTTCAAAACATCCTTTCTTTTGCAGTCTACTATCCAAATATTCCCATTGGTAATGGAACATAAAAGAAGCGTCCAAAGATCAACCATACAGTAATTGTAGCAATTACAGCTGTTAAAATAATTACTTTTTTATTTCGGTAACCTAACAACCAAGGACTAATAAGTAAATAAACTATGGTAACTGGATAAAAGCCTACAGGCTTTAATAATAAATAATAAACTATGACTAGCATTAATACTAATAGCCAATTAATACCTACTTCTTTCTTCTCCAATTGTTGGTCTTTACTTTCTTTACCTTCTTTAGTTTCAGCTATATCTTCAGCTTCAATCTTTTTTTTCTTTTTATAACGGGTTATAAATTCAAGGACAATCATAAAAAATGTAAATACAGATACTGCTTGAGGAAAACGTGCTGCTTCCTGTGGGAAAGAATAGGAGAAAGCAAAAATAACTACAGAAAAAACAGCAATACAATACAATAGAAAGGTGTCGGCATCAATTAGTAATTTCGTAGCAACTTTTGCCAGTGATTTTATTCTCATCATCTAATCCTCCTCCTTAATAAGTTATTTTTTTCAATTCATTCACCAGGTAGGGTAACCCTACCTGGTGAATTTTATAAAGTTATTCAGAAATGCCTGATAGTTTAAGTAAGGTCTCCTTATATTCATTCGCATACTTGTACAAATTAGACTGTGCAGCTTTGAGCTCTGTAGAATCCAGAGGTCGTAAACCAAAGGAGCCACTGGCAGCTTCTTGGAATTCCGGATCATTTACAGCTTGTTTAGCTGCATCTTCTAGTATCGCTAATATTTCAGCAGGAGTTCCTGGAGGTGCTACTAGAGGATTTACTATTTCAGCATAAACATCGGGATAATATTCATTAAACATGGGTAGATCAGGCAAAACTTCATCTCTTTGTGAAGCAAAACCAATTATAGTCTTTGCTTTACCATCTGCTTCCAAATCACGGGCTCTAACGATACTGGCCATAGTCAAATCAACGTGACCCCCAATAGCAGCATTTATCGCATCTCCACCTGAATCATAGGGAACTATATTAAACTCAATCTCTACGTTTTCTGTAAGCATAGCTAAGGCTAACTGGCTATTGGAAATACCTGATGTTGTACCTAAGGTAAGGGTACGTTCCTTTGCTGCCTCAAGCACATCCTCTAATGAATCTAAATCAGAGTCTGCACTCGTAATTAATGCATTATAATCTCCTCCGGCAACATTATAAAGTGCTTCAAAATCTTCATAGTTGTAATCTACATTAGGGGCAAGAGTGTCTGTCAATAAGTCAGATGGCCAGTTTCCTAATAATAAGGTGTATCCATCAGGGTCTGCATGATATGCAGCTGAAGTACCAATTTTAGTACCACCACCTGACATGTTTTCAACTATAACATTAGCTCCTAGATACTTTTGAAAATAAGGCTGAAATGTCCGAGCAACAACGTCAGTACTACCACCGGCGCCACGAGCAACTAATATCTTGACAGGTCCATTGGGGAAATCAGTGCTTTCTTCCACATCTTCGTTAACTTCTGCATCACTAGCACTTTGATTGGTACACCCCATCACTAATACCAATACCATCATCAAAGAAACCACCAACAAGAAAAACTTGCTTTTACGTAACATTAAACTTCCTCCTCTTTAATAGTTTTTTACAGAGATTACCTGAAAACAATACAATGCCCTATTCAATACGCACCACCACCTTTCTTGTCATTCATTTCAAGTTTTGTAAATATTCTTTAATTTCTTCTGCTCTAACCACATTAGCAAATTTAGCCTGCATGTCAAAAAGGTTTATACAGTGACTTGTTTCTATCCTGTCAAATACAGCCTCCTCTACAACAGTAACGTTATAACCGTAAGAAAACGCATCAATAACACTCGCTCTAACACAGCCACTGGTTGTGCCACCTGTTACTATCAAACTGTCTACATTCAATTTCTTTAGATAGTAGATAAGAGGCGTACCCCAAAAAGCACTTGGTGCATGCTTTGTAATTACTAATTCCCCAGGTTTCGGTTCAATTCCACTAGGAAATCCCATTCCCCTTAACCTTATTTCTTCATCTAGCGTCTGCCACTTATTCCCCTCTTTCTTACCACTCCAAGGATCTAGTATATTTGATTTTGTAGTTCTATCAACATTAGTATAAATAACTGGAATATTCTTGTTTCGGCAAAGAGGTATTAACCCCTTAATCACATCGACACTCTTCCAGCCAATTTCTCCGCAACTGGTAGGGAACGTTTCTATTGATTCAAGTATGGGTTTTGGCTCAAACCCGACAAACTCATAGGTCACATCTATAACCAACAGTGCAGGCTTTTGTCCCATCTCTTGACGCTTACCATAGCCAGCTTTTTTAAAAACTTTTTTATCTCTTTCTGTTAGCAGCTTTTCCCAAACCATAATATCACTCCTCATCGGACTTATAGTGAGACACCGTCTCGTCCAATTTAGATAACAAATTCAAAATTGTAACTAAATTTTAATAGCCTTTTAGGGACTAATCTCTGCAGACTTATTTAGCAGGAAAAGCCATAAGCTTTGTTAATTCTCCTAGGTCATCTAGTTTTTCAATGTTCCAGACAGTATTAAATATCTTATTAATTTGATCTTCATCCATATATTTTTGGGCCATATCCTTAAATTTCTCTTCCAACTCTTTATCAGTAAGAGGGTCGTCACCAAGGCCATGGGGAGTGTAAATACGCTTTGTATACTTCATACCATCTTTTGTGGTAATTTCTGAAATTGCTTGGTATTTTGATAAATTTGGGTCCCCTTCTACCGTTATCTTTTCTATTAAATCCAGAATAACTGGGTCTGTGAAATTCTCTGGTTGAATTGACTCTGGTCCAAAGTGTCTCTCTTTAATAGCAAAGGCGTTGGCATAGAAAGTACTATGATCTGCACTTTCTGCATTCCTAGGATATTTTTTTGCAGGAGTGACTGTATGTTGTGCTTGTCGTGGAATAGCCGTAATTTTTACCGACGAAATATCCTCAGGTTTGAGATCGTGTTCTTTAACAATAGACAAAGTTGCAAGGACAGTCCCAGAATTTGTACCATTTGTACATAGTACCTTAAATCTAGTATCAAGAATACGCCAGCCACTGAAGTCTAGTAGGCGCTCATAGTCCATTTCACCTTGCAATACAGCCTGGCATAAGCCTGAGTCACCCTCAACAACACGAATTGGACCAGTAAACCCTTTCCTGGCAAGAATACATGATAGTACAGCATTGTAAGACACAATTCCAAAACGAAGATTTTTTGCATTAACACATTCTTCCCTATGGGCATCTAATACATTAAGTGGGTTACTTTGACTGGCACAGATTCCAATTGCGTTGGCTATTTGTTCTTCAGTTAAGCCCATCAATATTCCTAGAGATGGAGGTATACTTACTCCTCCTCGAATGTCGAAACACCATCCTCGCTCCTGTAAAGATGACCCTTTGGCAGAGTCGGTAAACCTTTGACCTAGTTCATAAGATGTAACTAGAGATGTTAGGAAATCTTTTCCATTAGATTTCTCTCGTTCAGCCACAGCAAGAATGCTTGGTAAGGCGTCGCTATTATGGCCGCCACCCCCTAAATCATTGTAATCAAGAAAGCGTACAAGGAATCCATTATATAATGTAGCGTTGAGTGCATTTGTCCTTATTCCTGAACCAAACAGCGTAGCTTCTTCCTTTCCACCTAGCTCTAATACCGTATCCTCGCAAATAGAACGCGCCGGAGCTACATGAGCACCAATTGCACAGCCCAATGTATCAAGTAAAATTCGCTTAGCCTGATGCACAACCTCTTGAGGTAAAGTTTCATAGTTAAGACTAATAGCATAGCGAGCAAATTTGCGTGAAACGCTAGCTTGATAGTCTGCTTCAATATTTTGCCAAGCTAAATTACGTTGTAATGTCATGACTTTCTCTCCTTTGTGATTTATTTTTTCTCCTACCTTCACGATATTCAAAACTAGTCATTCAAGCCGTACTTCTGTTTCAGAAAACGCATTCCATTAACTGGATCAATAGCGTATATTAAGATATCGCCCATATCTCGAGCAATTCCCCTTGTAGCTTCTTCAGCTTTGTCCAATTCAGGTTCAAGGAGATCAGCAGGTCGGCAAGTGATCGGTGTGTCCCCCTTTTCATAGTTCTTCAATATCATTTTCTGAACATCAGGATCAATTGGATATGGGGGTTTTCCATATAGCCCATAAACATAATCTTTAATTTGACGAGAAACCATTTTATATCTGCCCCCAAGTAATACATTCTGTACTGATTGAGCAACAATCATCTGACTGGCAGGTGTAGCCAAAGGTGGATAACCAAGTTCACTACGTACACGCGGTACTTCTTTACACACCTCTTCATACTTGTCCTCTGCTTTAAGTTGCTTTAATTGGAATAGTAAATTGGTAAGCATCCCTCCGGGCACCTGGCTAACTAATGCATTAATATCAATTGGCGATATTTTTTCAGGCATAAACTCCTTATATTTTTGGGCAACTCCCTCTAAATGATCTGATATCTTCACCAATTGAGAGATATCAAAACCTGGATCTCTAGAAGTCCCTTTTAGTGCAAAAGCCATAGTCTCCGTAGCAGGAAACGAGGAACGTACGGCAAAAGGTCCCGAGGCTGTATCAATAATATCTACCCCTGCTTCAATTGCTTTAAGGTAAGCCATTGATGCCATACCACTGTTGTTATGGGCGTGAAGACCCACAGGAATTTTTATGGCCTTTTTAAGAGCCTTAATCAAATTGTAGGCATCGTCTGGAGAAGGCATACCACAAGTATCTGCGATACTAATACTGTCGGCTCCCATTTTCTCAACAATTTTTGCTTTGTTTACATAGTAATCAATATTATATATAGGACCACCTAGTTTCAGTCCAGTTAGAGAGTACTGTAATTGGATTTGGACTTCTTTGCCACATTCCTTAACTGCTTTAATACAAGTCTTTAAGTTTCTTTCGTCATCTAGAGCGTCAAACATTCTAAAGATATCGATGCCTTGTTTTGAGGCATGATGAACAAAAGAATTTACAACATCATCTGGGTACTGTCGATAACCTACTAGATTTTGTCCTCTAAAATGCATCTGGAGTTTTGTATTGGGCATTAGTTCCCTTAAGATACGTATTCTTTCCCAGGGATCTTCATTAAGATACCTGATTGCAACATCAAATGTGGCACCTCCGGCAACCTCTGAACAATAGAAGCCCACTTTATCCATTTCAGAGGCAATAGCTTTCATATCTTCAGTTCTCATCCTTGTGGCTATAATGGATTGTTGACCATCACGGAAAGTTTCATCTGTAAATTTTACAGGTTGTGTCATTATATTCTCACTCCTTTATAGTCGTTATTAACTAGAACAGTTTTCTTATAACCAAAGTTCTGTGCTTCCTCAACGTTTTACCTTCTACCTCTATGTGAAATATATCTAAAGTCCTACCAACCGACTGCATCAGTATATCTTCTATAGTTTCAGGCTCGGAATAGAAAGTAGGTACTGGGGGAACAATAAAGACTCCTTCACGAGAAAGTTTAAGCATATTTTCTAGATGTATAGTGTTAAGCGGAGACTCTCGAACCAAAAGAAAAAGTTTTCTTCTTGCTTTCAAGTTAACATCTGCTGCACGAATAATTAGGTCATTGGAGAATCCATTTGCAATTCCTGAAACAGTCTTCATGCTACATGGCGCTACTATCATTCCATCACACCTAAAGGAACCACTGGCAATAATAGCAGCCAAGTTATTCGGTTCATGGCAGTAAGTTGCCTTTTTTTACCTCTTCAACAGAAAACTGTGTTTCATGTTATATAGCCATTTAACCCAATCCCTAATTATGAGATGTGTTTCTACTTTATGTTTTTGTAATTGATCTAATATTCTGATACTATATATCGCACCTGAAGCCCCTGTTATAGCTAGTACTAATCTCAAGATTTCATCTCTCTTCTTAATAGAGATTCAAAATCAATAGAATCATTTTTTATAAACCCTTTGGCCAAAAGTCTTCTGGTGCTAATTCTGGATGAGCAGAAGACATAGCTTGGAAATGTTCGAGCTCATTATCTCTTTCTATCATTTCTATTGCATCTACAGGACATACTTGACTACACAAACTGCAGCCTGCACAATTTTTCTTAATAACACCTGCTTTTTGTCCAAATGCTAATGCATCATACCAGCATACTTCTATACATCTTTTGCATCCTATACATTTATCAGGTCTCACTTTTGCATATAGGGGTTTAACTTTATCAACTAATTCTTGATTCGTATATATCTGGTTCAAGGCCATATCTTTGAAATCATTTACTGAGTCATATCCTTTTCTTTTCATAAAGCCTTCAATACCATCTAGAAGTTCTTTTACATATCCTAATCCTCTTATCATTATAGGTGTACAATACTGAACAGCTGAAGCCCCTGACATAATAAACTCAACCGCATCTTGCCATGTCGAAAGCCCCCTATTACCCATAACTGCAATGTTACATTCTCCTGCTATCTCAGCAGTCCATCTCATGCTTAAAGCTTTTAATCCTGGACCTGTTCCAGGTGCAAAACCATAAATATTTGGTTTCCCTGTCTCAATATCCACTCTTAAAGTTTTATTGTTTGCAAACATTGTTACCCCATCGGCACCTGCTTCTTCAAAAAGCTTACACACTTCTTTAAAATTACTGCCATCTGGGCTCATTTTTACAAATAAAGGAATATTTACAATACTTCGAATGTGCTTAAGTACTTTTACAGCTTCATGAGGATTTTTTGTATAATGAATGCCGATATTTAAATCTAATTCACTTTTCGTTAATCCATCTGGAGGAAAAGGACAACAAAAGTTCAGTTCCAAAGCATCACAACCAGCCTTTTCATAAGCTATCGCTATCTCTTCCCATTCCTCAATGGTTCTTGCCGAAAAATTTCCTATAATGGCACAGTTGTGCTTTTTCGCATATGGAGATGCTTCCTCGATAATCTTAGCGAATTGAAGAGGGGGATAGCATGAGTTATGTTCTCTATGCATCCAAAAATAACTATCAGGAGTATTATAGGGCTTCATTTTATCTTTTTTGTAGTCCAACAAACTATATAATGGCTTTGGATAGCGTTGTAAGTACCATACAGTGGAGGTAGTTTTTGTTACTATTCCTCCCAAACCAGCATCTACACAATCTTTGATATGTTCGACAGTACCCGCTAAAGGTCCGCCTGCTGCAACAATTGGATTCTTTAAATCTAAATTTCCTAATTTTACTGATAAATCTATCATTTTATAATATCCTCCGCTATTTTTATTAAATGAAAACACTTTACAACTCTTTCTTGTGAACTTCGACTGTCCCTTCATCTGCATTTATAATTAAATAGTCGCCAGTATTAATTAAACTGATATCAATTTCATCTACCATTGGTAGATCTGATACAATAGCTCCGATAACAACTATCGATTCCGCTTCAATATTTACAATTCCTAAAGGACCAACACCATTTTTAACCACATCAAAGAGCATATATGAGCCTCCAGTAGATCCCTTGGATTGAGGGAAAACAAGAATTTTTCCTTGCATACATTCACCTTCAAGTTCATGGCCACGTTCAATAATATAACCAGTTTTAGGATTCATACTTCCCATAAAAGACAAGGGTTCTTTACTAACAAGTGCTTCGCCCTCTACTTTTCCTTCTACTATTTTTCTACCTTTTAATATCATAGTATCCACGGTCTACCCCCTCTATTCTCCATCTATTCCTGCTTGGATACAGTCTTCCAACTGAATTAATGCTGTCTTAACATCCCACAGGCCAGGCATATAATGTGCTAACTTTCCGGAATTTGTAACAACCTGTTTGTAGCCTCTATCTAAAGTTGGGCTTAAAACAGGACAGGTATCACATATTATCTCTGCACCTGATTTCTCAATTATTTCTGTGTATCCCATAGTATCTGATAATACTTTAATCTGTCTTGATGTACACACCCACATATCAGATTTTAACTTTTTACCTGATAGCAATTCTGATATTTTTTTCATCTCTTCGATAGAACAGTGAGGACAACCTACTACTACAATATCTACCTTGCCCTTAATACTGAATTTTTCACTTACCTGATTAAACTCTTCTTGAGCAAATACGAGTATTTCATAGTTATCTTCAAGAACATTTTCTTTTAGAGCTTCTGGTGTTACATTCTCAATATGATACAGAGCAACCGCTCCCGACGATGCGAGTGCCGCACCTAAAGCTTTTAAATTATCAATTGTAGGATTCTTTATGCCCCGAAATACTGGCACTCTTTTTCCTACTTTCTGTCCAATATAATAGCCCAAAGCCGCATAATCACAATCTGATTCTAATGCTATTTCCACTTCAACTAAATGTGTTCCTTTTCTGTTTTCATCTAAATGGTAACCATATGCTGGAACTCTCCCTGTTATTGCTGCTGCTAAAGCACTGGGGCCACCTTCCCGATTAGTTCTTGCACCTATAACGGAGTTAGCAAAAACGATGGCAGATGATTCTCCCCATGCAATATGTTCACCAAATCTCGGCAAATTACCTACCAGATAAGGGGTGCAGGTATTCGTACAAAAAGCACCCATTTTTTTATATGCGTCTACTAATTCAACCTGTTTCTGAGAAAAATCTGCAGGAAACCCAATTTTTTCCCAATCCTCTACATCAATTCCTATGGTATTTAATGTAACAGGCGTAATAAAATATCCATTTATACTGGCTTCCTTTACATAATTTAATCCTGCATCTCCAGTGACTCTATAGGATACTCCTGGAGAGTGGACATTTTTTATTTCTATCATTTTTTCTGCTCCATATATTTCACCTAATGCCACTAAGACTTTCATGTTCTTTTGAACAATTTCTCCGAAATCACCGTTAAGCATCTTTTTTTCTTTGTCAGTAAGATACATAATATTTCCTCCCAAACTATCGTTACTTAATAGTTTCTACCAATATCTAACAATTTTACTCTTCACGTGTCTGCAGTCGATGATAACCAGAACTGGCACGTGCTTCTTTTAATGTGAAGCCTGCTTTTATCTTTGCCTCAATTTGGGATTCAACTTCCGCAATGCCTTGTGCCACTTTGAGTACTTCTTCTGCTCTTTCAATAGGAATGACCACAACACCTGTTTCATCTCCAACTATTATATCTCCCGGCTTCACTTGAATTCCTGAAACAGACACAGGAACATTGATAGCATCCATATATACTCGATCCTTACCAGTAACCATATAGCTTCCTTTTGAGAAAATAGGATATCCAAGCTTTCTGATTGCTGGAATATCACGACACACACCGTCAATAATTGTCCCTTCAATACCCATTCGCATTGAAATCATAGACATTAAATCGCCCCATACCGTGCAATATTCTCTGCCTGAATTATCAATAACAACAACCTGTCCAGACTCTACATCATCAAGAAAGTCACCTACAGTACCTTTCACATTTCCACAAGGAACATAGTGAATCGTAAAAGCTTGACCACAGACTGTTGTGCCACTTGATATGGGTTTTATTCCTAATAAACCGCCCTTAATGCCTAACTTATCTAAAGCATCTGAAACGCAGGTAGTGTCTAATTCCTTATAACCCTCTAAAATGGATTGATCTATTTTAGGCACTTCATTCATTTCTTATTCCCTCCTTCTTGCTCGATGATTTTATCAAAACCATATATTTCGAGTGTTGTTTTACCTGATCTTAGCATTTCTATAATTTTTACTTCTTTATCAGCTATGGCTTGTGCTTTTTGAAGGACTTCTCTTGCTTTTTCCTTTTGAATAACTACAATGCCATCCGCATCACCAACGATTATATCTCCTGGATGTACAACACATCCTGCACATTCAATGGTTTCATTTATAGCCCCCAAGCTTTTCTTTACTGTTCCCCCTGGGTTAAAGCCTTTACAAAAAAACGGGAAATTTAGTTTTTCTATTTCCAATGAGTCTCTACATGTCCCATTTATTACAATGCCTGCTATACCTCTTTCTTGACATGCTATAACCACGATTTCACCTATAGGTCCGGCTCCTGTATATCCGTGTGCATCTATGACGAGTACTGAACCAGGCTCAGCACAATATATTGCTTGATGAATGGTCAGGTTATCTCCGGGAGGGCATCGGACTGTGACGGCTGGCCCGGTAAGGGTACTCGTTTTGTCTATTGGTTTAATAGAGGCTTCCATATTACCTCTTTTACCATTAGCATCACATACGTTTCCTGTGGGTAACTTAGAAAATTGCTTTAGTTCTTCTTTTGATAACATATATACCTCCTTTATACATCCTATTTATTTAACATTTTTTCATAACTAAATTTATCATCCACTTCAACCATGGTTTTGCCTGATAAAATTTCATTTATCATTTCTTCTTCTTTATCATAAAGCTCTTCTGCTTTTAGAACCACTTCTTCCAAATTTTCTTGTGGTATAATCACAACACCGCTACGATCACCAAACACAATATCTCCTGGTCTTACTTGTACATGTCCAAACTGTATCATGACATTTGTAGCCTCTTCCATGATTCTTCCTCGTGCCGTCGCTACAACAGACCCTCGGGCATAAACAGGAAATTTTATGTCTACATAATCGTCAACATCTCTACATGCACCATCAATTACCACACCGCTAACGCCTTTCATTTTAGCACCATTAGCTAGAATACCTCCCCAGCAAGACGTATCCAAACGCCCACCATTATCAATAATGATAACATCGCCCTCTTTCGCTGCATCAATAGCCTTAACCCCTAAATGATTCTTTCCTTTAGTCAATCCTGCCGCAGTAATCTTAATTGTTACAGCTTCTCCAACAATTTTATTGGTTCCTTCCCAAATGGGGCGTATCCCATACGTAGCCCCTTTTAGTCCGAATGCGTCAAGTGCATCCGAAACATTTGTAGATGATAGTTTCATAAGTCGCTCCCGATAATGTTCAAATGACATGCCTCTCTACCTTCCTTTCGTTTTCTCCAATACCACCAAATTAGTTCCACTCGTTTGAGTTTACAAATTACAAAATATTTTTTTGCTAAATTTTGTATGCAGATTGTATACAATTTAAAACTTAAAAAATATCATCTATAATACATCTTTCTGCAAGCTTCCATTGCACTCTCTCTTACATTATTGATATGTGTTTTCAAGAGATGTTCTGTTTTTAATAAGTCCCTATCTTTCAGAGCACGTACAATTGCAAGGTGTTCTTCTTTAGATTTATCCAACCTTTGGGGTAAGAGTGATGATATTATTCTGACTCTTTCTATTTGAATGTTGATATTGTTTAAAAAGTTTTCCAATCTTCGGTTGTCTCCATTATGCACAATCACATGGTGAAGCAATCTGTCATATTTATAAAAATCATCTGCGGAACTGTTTGTATCTAGTTGCAATATGGAATTCTCTAGTTCTTGTAATTCATCATCGCTTATTTTGTTATAAGCAATTTGCAATGCTAAAATTTCAAGGGCTACCCTCAGCGAAAAAATCTCTTCTATATCTTGAACAGTCACTTCACTGACAAAGGAACCTCTTCCAGGGATATGACGCACCAACCCTTCAGCTTCCAGTTTTTTTAGAGCTTCTCTTATAGGCGTCCTGCTGATACCAAGCGTATCCGATATTTGCTGCTCGGTTATAGGATCGCCAGGTTTCAAAAGATTGCTGACAATTGCTTCGCTTAGATATTTATATGCTGTTATGTTTCTATTCTTATTTTTATTTTGCATAGATTTTTCCTCGAAAGTTATTGCACACTTTTTGTATACAATTTGATTTTAGCATAATCGAATCAATAGTGTCAAGAATTATTCTGTATTTTTCTTTATTTCACATGCCCATAAACAAAAAGGTCGAGTAGACGCCACCTCACGGTGGCAACCCCTCACAGAACCGTGCTTGCGGT
>JADQBM010000022.1:0-43408 GCA_016278615.1 Clostridia bacterium
AGGGTCGTCCCTACACATCCTTAATTACGGGCAACCGCAAGAGTCGTCCCTACACATCTCTAATCTCTAATCCCTAATCCCTAATCTCTAACCTTAATCCCTACATCGAAATTGCTACTGCGTGGGCAATTCCTGGTATGGTTTCCCCTTGTTGTGTACTAATAGTAGAGAGTAGCGCACCTGTAGAAATAAGAAGCACATTTTTTAATTCTTTTTTCATCATTCTTTTATAAATATGCCCACAAAATACAGATGCAGAACAACCACAACCGCTTCCACCACAATGGGTATCTTGTTTTGCGCTATCAAATATCATAACCCCACAATCGTTATAAACATTTTCAATATTGTATCCTTTTTCTTTTAACAGATCGTTTGTTATCTGTTTTCCTATCTCTCCCAAATCTCCAGTAAGAATTAAATCATAAAAATCAGGTGATCGTCCTGTATCATTTAAATGTGTGGAAATAGTATCAATAGCAGCCGGTGCCATTGCTGCACCCATGTTATTTGCATCGGTGATGCCAAAATCTACTACTTTACCAACGGTTGCATGGGTAATAATTGGACCTGTGCCTTGAGAAGCAAGGACCAATGCTCCTGCTCCTGTTACTGTCCATTGAGCCGTTGGTGGTTTCTGATTCCCATGCTCAAGAGGAAATCGAAACTGTTTTTCTGCTGAACTAAAATGACTCGAGGTTGCAGCAATAACATGGTCTGCAAAACCGCCGTCTATGGTCATGGCAGCCAAACTTAAAGACTCCGCCATTGTCGAACAGGCTCCGTATAAACCAAAAAAGGGAATGCTTAAATCTCTAGCCGTGTAAGATGCTGACATAAGTTGATTGAGCAAATCTCCACTTAACATGAAATCAATTTCTTCAGGGGTTTTCTGACAACTTTTAAGTGAAGCAATAATTGAATTTCTTAATATTTTACTTTCTGCTTTTTCCCATGTTTTTTCTTCATACTTATCATCTGTTAATACTTCGTCAAACCAATCCTTTAAGGGTCCTTCTCCCTCTTTAGGCCCTACGATTGAATAAGAAGATATTATTTTAGGGGGAAGAGAAAATTGGATTGTTTGTTGACCCATTTTTTTTACAGCCATGTTCATCTCCTTGTATCAATGATATTCCTAAGTTATAACGGCATATATAATGCCAATAATCACAGATGCTGAATACCCGCATACCAATACCGGTCCAGCTAAACTAAACAACTTCGCACCCACACCCAATATAATTCCTTCTTTTTTAAACTCCATAGCTGGAGCAACAATAGAATTTGCAAATCCAGTAATTGGGACAATTAACCCAGCTCCTGCATACTTTACAAGTTGATCAAAAATACCTAATCCAGTTAGCAACTGGGCTGAAACGATTAATATTATAATCACAATGGACCCAGCAGTTTTATGATCGACGCCTGTACTTTCAAGCCCTTCTTGAATTGCAAACCCAATAGTACAAACGATCCCTCCTGCAATAAACGCTTTAATACAATTGGATAAATACTTAGGTTTAGGTGCAACATTTGAGGCATAATAATTATACTTTTCATTCCTACGATTCTTTTTCATACTCATATACAAATCCACCTCTTTTGCTTGATACTTTATTTTAGTATTAACAATATAAATAAAAAAAAACAAAAAAATTTTTTGTTTTTTTTAGATAATTGATGAACAAAACAAATGAAAAGTTTTGCTATTGCAAAACTTTCCATAACTGTTATCTATTATCTGTTATCTCTTATCTCAACACGACAATCTTATCCTACTTTTATTTCATCTTTTAGTTGACTTAAAATTTTCTTCTCAAGACGAGAGACCTGTACTTGTGATATGTCAAGAAGATCAGCTACTTCTTGCTGTGTCATATCTTTAAAATATCTCAATACAATAATCTGCCTGTCTCTTTCTTTCATCTTACTGATGATGCTTTTCAAAGTAATCATGTTTATTTTGTTTTCTTCTTCACTGACTTGTGGTTCTTTAAAAAATATATCTTTTCTTTCAGTATCATCCATGCTCTCGATTTTACTGACTGTTGAATTTGCTTCAATTAAATAAAGAACATCTTCCTTTTCCATTTCCATAACTTCAGCTAACTCACTGATTTTAGGATGTCTGCCATGCTTGCTGAAAAGAGATTCCTCAGCATCTTTTAGTTTTCTTATGCCATTTTTTATATCTCTACTAACTTTTATCCTACCATCATCCCGTAAGAATCTTTTTATTTCTCCAATAATTAATGGTACTGCATATGTTGAAAATCTTACATTATATGTGGGATCAAAACGATCCACCGCCTTCACTAAACCCATACATCCAATTTGATATAAATCTTCCCATTCATAACCGGTACTTAGAAACTTAGAAACAATACTCTTAACCAATCCAATATTCTCACTTACAACATATTCTTTTGCCTCTTCGTTTCCTGATTGGGCTTCATATATCTTCTCATGTATCTCTTCTTCCCATGAGCCTGAATATTTAATTGAACTTTCCATCCCAATATCCCTTACTCATATATTCAATGAATATCTCTATTCAGTGTTTTTTTCATGGTTACTTTCGTTCCTTCTCCCGGTAAAGATTGAACATCTAATTCATCAACGAAAGTTTCCATAACCGTAAAGCCCATCCCTGAGCGTTCTTGTTCAGGCTTGGAAGTGTAAAGCGGCTCTCGTGCTTTATTAATATCTTCTATGCCAATACCATGATCCTCTATAATAACTTGGACCGTATATTCCTTAATGGTACAATAGATCTCAATAATCCCCTCTTGGCTTTTGTCATAAGCATGTATGATAGAATTGGTTACAGCCTCAGATAATGCAGTTTTTAACTCTATCAATTCTTCTATTGTAGGGTCCATTTGCGAAACAAAAGCCGCAACAGCAACTCTTGCGAACGATTCGTTTTCCGATTTGTTAATGAATTCCAATTTCATTCGATTATGATAAGTCATCTTCTCACCCCTTACTTATTAAATACCTTTATAGCCTCATCAGCGTCATGAAATTTATCAACTATGGAATATAAGTCTGAAACTGCAAAAATTTTATCTACATACTTATTACAGTTAAAAACTCCTACCTTGCCATTCATGTCATGTATTTTATTATATCTTCCTATAATCACTCCAATTCCTGAGCTATCCATAAAGGTGACATTCTTAAAGTCAAAGATAAGATGTTTTATAAAAAAAGCATCGATGGTTTTATCTATTTCATCTCGAACCTCTTTTGCAGTATGATGGTCCAGCTCTCCATCAAGCTCAGCGATTAATATATTATCTATGGTTTCAAAACTTACTCTCATTACAATCCTCCTTCTTGTTCTATTCATAATTCTTTTATTCTATTTTTTTCAAAAAAACCCTTTATCGAAAAAAATAGAATTGATACTACTTTTATCATTAATAGTCGAAGCATCATCAAAAAAATGAATTTATTTACACTTTTAAATCAATTATGATACAATGTACTTTGTGAAAAAAAAGATTTATAGGGGGATTAAATATGAAAAAGACTATATTTACTATTTCAAGCATTATTTTAATAGTTGCCATGTTGGGAGGATGCTCAGAAAAATTAACTCCAAGAGAAAAGTTAGATGCATCTATGACAAACACTATAAACATGGCTACGGTAAAACAAAACTTTGATATGACCATGAGTATTGAAGCCGATGAAGAGAGTATCTCTCCTGAAATTTTAATGTTTTTAGGTATGCTCAAAAACATACATATAACAGGAGATTTTCAACTGGATAATAATGAGATTCTTATGGGTGGAAACTTAACTGTCGACTTGCAAGGTATCTCTTATAATACTGAATTATACTTATCTAAAGAAAAATATATTGTTAAAATACCTATGTTCAATAAGTATTTACTACTCTATGACTATACAGAGGAAAACGCGTCGGATAATCCACTATTTCAAGATTATGATAAGATGAAAGAATTATCCCAGAATATCTACTCTAAGATATTGAATCAATTGGATGATGAATCTATTAAAGAGTTAAAAGAAATATCTATAGACCTTCCATCTGGTTCAGTAAAAGCAACGCCAATAGAAATGAGCTTTACTGATGCTCAGATGAAAGAATTATTAAAGACGACCTTTACTGACTTATTAGAAGACCCTGATTTCAAACAATATATTCAAAATAGTATGGAAGCACAAAATCAAATGCTTGGGGAAGGCTTGCAAGAAGAAGTGACTGTAGACAATTTTGATGAAAGCCTTGATATGCTTAAGGAGAGTTTAGATACCATTGATGAGATCCTCTCTTTTGATACCGTTGAAGTGACTTATTATTTAGACAAAGACAATTATATTGTAAAAAGTGATTTTAACTTATTGGTTACTGTAATCGGCGATGAAGAAACAGGCATGCCCCAGTTTACCATTACCCTTACAGGCACAGATAGCTATTGGGATATCAATAAACCTATAGAAATAACCATGCCAGAATTAACAGATGAAAACTCAATGACCCTTGAAGATATGGTTACCAATACAATGGGCGGCGAAATGCCACCAGAAATGATGGAATAAAAAGAATCTAAAGGGACAAGGCTAAGCCTTGTCCCTTTTAAATTTCAACTGTCACAACCTCCGTATCTAACAGAGCGTCTTCTATGAGTCCTTCAACATCAAGAAGGTTTTCAGACCGTAATATGTTTTCCAATTTAGGCCTTGTGGAAGGATGCTTCGGAAGAAAAACTGTACAGCAGTCCTCATAAGGTTGTATGGATGTCTCATAAGTTCCAATGTCCTTTGCAACATTCATAATGTCAACTTTATCAGTGGCAATTAGCGGTCTCATAACAATCATATTCACAGAATGATCTGTGGCAACTAAACCATGGATTGTCTGACTGGCAACCTGCCCGAGACTTTCTCCTGTAATAAGAGCATCACACCTATTGGATTTAGCAATTCTCTCTGCTATTTTCATCATAAAACGGCGGGATAAAATGACCAATTCTGCTTCTGGACATTTTTCTGCAATCTGCTGCTGAATATTTAACAAATTCACATGATGAATCTTTATTTTTCCAGTATATTGAGTCATGATTTTTGCCAAATCCATAACCTTTTCTTTTGCCCTTTCACTGGTGAAAGGGTATGAATGAAAATGCACGGCTTCAATTTGCATACCTCTTTTAGCCATCATCCAGCCGGCAACTGGACTATCAATACCTCCTGAAAGTAAAATCAATCCTTTTCCATTGGTTCCAAGGGGTAATCCGCCATATCCCTGAATTTTTTCACTGTAAATATAGGATTTATCTCTTCTTACATCAATATAAATGCGATAATCCGGTTGATGAACATCAACAGAAATGCCTTGAGTTTCCTTCAATATCGAAGCCCCTACCAGACTTGATATTTCAGGAGATTTAAGGGAAAATTGTTTATATCCACGTCGCGTTTCTACTTTAAAAGTTTTGATTTGTGTTTCACTAATAAGATTTTTTACGTATTCAACAGCCGACTTGGTAATCATTTCAATATCTGTTTCCGTCTCATAAGAAAGGCTGATATAGGCAATTCCGAATACTTTTTTAATTTCCTTTATCACCTGTGTGTCTGATTCGTTTTCATCCATTTTGACATATACAATACCGTCGGATTTAAAGATGTCTATGACCTTAAAGGCCTTCAGCCTACTCTTTATCTGATTGATTAACATTCTCTCAAAATAGGGCTTATTTAGGCCCTTTAAAGCTATCTCGCCATACTTAACCAAGAATACCTTCTTCATAAGTTTCACTTCCTCATAATCTTTCTTATACCTTTTACATTTTTCTTAAGATGCTCTAACACATAATCCATCTGCTCAATGTCGTTAAACTCAGAAAAACTGAAGCGGACCGCACCTTCAATCTCTTCACCCGATAGTCCTGCTGCTTTTAAAACATAGCTTTGAGACTTTTTTTTAGTTGAACAAGCCGATCCCGTGGAAACATAAATTTCTGCTTGTTCTAACATATGAAGCAACACTTCGCCTCTAATTCCTAAAAAACTGATATTGGCAATATGGGGCGCACATCTTTGATCTTCATAACTGTTTATTCGAATATCTTTAATTTCTTTTTTTATCCCTTGAATTAAATATGCCTTTATTTCTCTGATTTTATTTATACGATTATGAAAATCAGAAAAAGTGAGCTCAACTGCTTTACCAAGACCCGCAATGCCTGGCACATTTTCAGTTCCAGAACGAAGCTGATACTCCTGCTGTCCCCCAAAGATCAGAGGTTGAATGTGAATTTGATGGTCAAGATATAATCCCCCTGAGCCTTTTGGCCCATGCAGTTTATGGGCACTAAAAGACAACATATCAATCCCCATACTTTTTGGGCAAATGTCAATTTTCCCATAAGATTGAACCCCATCTACATGAAAATATAATTTTTCGCTTTTATTTTTGTATTGTGCTATCTTTTCAATAGGTTGAATGGTTCCAAGCTCATTATTCACATGCATCATACTTATAAGAATTGTTTCCTCATTCAAGTAGTCCTCCAATTCATTTATATGAATTAATCCTTTATCATTAACACTTAAATATTTTACGTCTATTCCTTTTTCTTCAAGGACCTTACAGACATTAAGTACCGCAGGATGCTCAATAGATGAAGTAATAATTCGATTGCCTTTTCTTTTTAAAGCATTTACCGCTCCAAAAATAGCCGTATTGTTGGATTCCGTTCCACCTGAAGTAAAAATGATTTCATTCTCATCCACTGCAAGAGAATCCCCTATGGTTTTACGTGCTGCCTTCACAGCTTTTTCAGCCTTAATACCCATTCTATGTAAAGAAGAAGGATTCCCATAATTATGTGCCAAGCATTCAGCCACAGTCTGAGTCACTTCTTTATAGGGTTGTGTCGTTGCACTATTATCTAAATATACCAACATTTATAAACACCTCATTTTTTAAATAACAGATAATATAAGAGATAACAGATAAGAGATAATAGTTTAGGAGGATTTTGCAGTACTGATGGCAAAATCTTCATTTATATAAACTTTACAATACTATTATCCATATCCTATTTGCTTATAATGGAAGTTTTATAAAGTAAAACTCACCATAACTATTATCTTTTATCTGTTATCTTTTATCTCTCATTTCTTCCTGTTATCTGTTATCTATCTTTAGTCTCTCTCTTATTACTAACCTAAATATCATTTTAGAATAACCGTTGGGATTTGTAAAGGAAAAGGCTTCCATAATAGAATATAGATAAGAGATAATAGATAAGAGATAATAGTTTAGGAGGATTTTGCAGTACTGATGGCAAAATCTTCGATTCGTTTTAAATCGCAGAAGCTCTCGGATAGGTAAAGCTCCCATCCCAACAAATTTAATATAATGGAAGTTTTACAAAGTAAAACTCACCTTAACTATTATCTGTTATCTATTATCTTTTATCTCTCATTTCTTCTATTATCTTTTATCTCAAAAAGAAGAACTCCTCTCGGAGTTCTTCTTTTTACTTATTTTGCGTATTCGATGGCTCTTGTCTCTCTAATAACGTTGACTTTTATCTGTCCTGGATACTCCAGTTCATCTTCTATCTTTTTGCTAATATCTCTTGCTAAGAACACAATTTCTTCGTCTGACATTTCTTCGGGTTTAACAATAATTCTTACTTCTCTACCAGCTTGTATCGCAAATGATTTCTCTACACCTGTTGCAGAATTTGCTATTTCCTCAAGCTTCTGTAGCCTTTTAATATATGTTTCTAAAGTTTCTCTTCGCGCTCCTGGTCTTGCTGCAGATAATGCATCTGCGGCAGAGATCAATACCGCTTCTAAGTTCTTCGGCTCATAATCTCCATGATGGGATGCCATTGAATTAATCACTTGTTCTGATTCTTTGTATCTTCTCAGAAGGTCCATCCCAATATCAACATGGGTTCCTTCAACTTCGTGATCTACGGCTTTTCCAATATCATGAAGGAGTCCTGCTCTTTTAGCTAACTTAATATCCAGCCCCAACTCGGCAGCCATAAGCCCTGAAAGATGGGCGACTTCAAGAGAGTGTTTTAAAATATTTTGTCCATAACTTGTTCTGTATTTCAATCTTCCTAATAATTTAACCAGCTCAGGATGAAGGTTATGGATGCCCACATCAAATGTCGCCTGCTCACCCTCTTCTTTAATGGTATTATTAACTTCTTTTTCTGCCTTTTCTACCATTTCTTCTATTCTTGTAGGATGAATCCTTCCATCCACGATTAACTTTTCAAGAGCAATCCTTGCAATCTCACGTCTAATAGGATCAAATCCCGATAAGATAACAGCTTCAGGCGTATCATCGATAATTAAATCAATCCCTGTTAAAGTTTCAATAGCTCTTATGTTTCTACCTTCTCTTCCGATAATTCTTCCCTTCATTTCATCATTGGGAAGTGGAACCACCGATACGGTACTCTCTGCTATATGATCTGCTGCACATTTTTGTATAGAAGTCGTAATAATTTCTCTAGCCCTTTTATCTGCTTCTTCCTTGGTTTTTTGTTCGATATCTTTAATCATAACAGCAGATTCATGCCTTACTTCCTTCTCAATAATCGACAACAATAAATCCTTAGCCTCTTCTGTAGAGTATCCAGAGATTCTTTCTAGTTCTTCAATTTGCTTTTTATGCAATTCTGTTAATTCTTGCTGCTTATTATATATCTGCGTCTCTTGATGAATAATGTTGTCTTCTTTCTTTTCTAAGTTTTCTTGCTTTTTATCTATGTTCTCTTCTTTTTGAATCAGTCTTCGTTCTTGTCGCTGCATTTCTGAACGACGGTCTCTTATTTCTTTTTCAATCTCAATTCTAAGACGATGTGCATCTTCCCTTGCTTCAATGGTAATTTCTTTTTTAATGGTTTCTGCTTTGTTCTCTGCATCTAACATGATATTCTTTGCTTTTTGTTCAGCACTACTGATTTTTCTCTCGCCAATTGTTTTTCTGAGTATATATCCAATCAGAAAACCGATAATTATACTTATAATTCCTGTGAATATAGCTGCGTTGTTAATATTGATACACCTCCTTTATATTCTATTTTTTACATGAATATGACCGAGTGTGCTCGGTCATGATAATGCTTCCTAATCAATTTCATCACATCATTGGACCAGTTTATTACAGATATATATATAATATTATATTTTTTTTTATTTACTGTCAAGCAAAGTAAACAACCATGAAATAACATTTGAGACATAGCCTTTATTTATGATATAATGAGCTGAAATATTTGTTGAATAGAGGTTTTCCTATGTTTGAAAAAAACATACTTAAAAATATAGATCTTTTTTTAGTAGCCTTAGTCTTTATTTTGTTTATTATTGGCATTATTTTAATTGGAAGCACATCATATGATACCACTTTTCATATCACACGTGAAATTAAAGTTCAATCATTGGCCTTTATTCTTGGAATTATTGCCATTGGAATTATTCTTCTTTTTGATTACAGTATTTTTGAAAGTCTTGATAAGGTATTGTATATTACCTGTATCTTGCTGTTATTGGCCGTGTATATTCCAGGAATTGGAAAAGTTCAATATGGTGCAAGAGGATGGATTGATTTAGGACCTATCGATATGCAACCTTCAGAAATTGTTAAAATAATTTTTATTTTGGCCTTTGCAAAATATCTCTCAAATAATGAAGGCTCTCTAACTTCTTTAAAAGGAGTTGCTTTCGCAGGATTGTATTGCGCCCCAGTTATTTTCCTTATATTAATCGAACCAGATTTGGGAAATGCCGCAGTCTTATCCATTATATCTATTGGGATGATTTTTGCTGCAGGCATAGATTATAAACTATTTTTTAAAATAACGTCGGTTGGTGTTGTCTCTGTTCCCATTTTATATCGTTTATTAGAAGAACATCAAAGAATAAGAATTGAGGCTTATTTGAATCCTGAGGATTTGTCTTTGCCAGGTAATTATCAGGTTTGGAATTCTAAGGTTGCCATTGGATCAGGAAATTTGTTTGGAAAAGGCCTATTCAATGGCACTCAAAAAAAGCTTAAGTTTTTACCCGTTCAGGAATCGGACTTTATCTTTGCCGTTCTATCGGAGGAATTTGGTTTTATAGGAGGCACATTTGTTATTTCAATTTACCTTCTATTTCTTTCTCGTCTCGTCTTAATCGCAAAAAGAGCAAAGGACACTTATGGCAGACTTGTTGTGGTAGGCATTATTTCTATGTTTGCTTTTCAAATATTTGAAAACATTGGAATGACCATGGGATTAATGCCTGTAACAGGGATCACTTTACCCTTTATAAGCTACGGAGGCAGTTCCATCCTCACCAATATGATTGCCTTAGGAATTGCCTTAAACATCGGAATGCGCCATCACACCATTAACTTCTAAAAAGGTCATTGACGGAGAAAACAACCAGCTACTATAAAAAAGATTTTGCACTTGACGCAAAATCCTCCTTAACTCTTATCTATTATCAGTTATCTCTTATCTTTCATTTATTAAACAACGGTATCTCTTCCCCAATAATCCTGCATGCCATTTCTCTGAAAATTGTTTCATATTCTGTCCCTAATCTTGAAGCGATTGGCGTTCCACAATTCATTGACACAAAAATGTTTTCATCTTCTTTTACGACACCAAGGGGCCTATGTTTTAATGTATTTATGATGTAATCAATTTCAGGCAATATACCTTTTCTAATAAGATTAGAACGAATTTTATTCAATACAACCATAATCTTTCTATTTCCACTTTTTTCTAAATCCCGAATAATTCTATCTGCATCTCTGACTGCTGCAATTTCAGAAGTCGTTACCACAATAACAGCGTCAGCGCTTTCAACAGCATTTCGATAACCATTTTCTATTCCAGGTGGCGAATCAATTATGATATAATCAAATTTTTCTTTTAAATTCTTACACAAAACTTTCATTTGTATTGGCGTAATTGTATTTTTATCTCTCGTTTGAGAAGAAGACATGAGATACAAATTTTCAAATCGCTTATCTTTTATAAGAGCTTGTCTTACTCTGCATAATCCTTCGATAACATCTACCCAATCATAAACGATCATACTTTCCATTCCAAGGGCAATATCTAAATTTCTTAAGCCAATATCTGCATCAAGAATAACCACGTTCTTTTTCATAAGTGCCAAGGCAGCACCAATATTTGTCGTAACAGTGGTTTTTCCCACGCCCCCTTTTCCAGACACAACTGCAATTACTTCACCCAAAACAAATCCCTCCATTTACATAAAATCATTTGACTAAATGATTTCCAAAATCCAATTCACTATACTCATTATTAAGTCCTAAATACTCAGCGATTATCTCTCGAGCTACAGGTGCAGCATAACTCCCATGTCCTCCCTGAAACAACAAAACAGCCACTGCAATTTGAGAATCCTCATAAGGTGCATAGCTAACAAACCATGCGAAATCCTCGTAATCGTCTTTATAGGCATCTATTGTATTTGTGTTTACTTTACCGTTACTGAGTCTTATTACAGCACTTCTAACAGCGGTGTTTTCTGATGTATATTGTTCTGGATATTCTATCATCAATCGATTCATTTCTGCTTCCACTTCTTCAAATGTCAAAGATGAATTAATCCAGCCCAAATATTTCTTAATATACGCTACTTCATCTATAGGTTGCATTTTTCCTGAACGTTCGGCAGTTCCTGTTTTCCCCCCACTTTCTATGGGAAAATTACCAAATATACCTCGTGCTGTACCTCTTGACCCAGAAGTAACACGATTCATACCCTTTTTAATATGTTCAAGATTTTGAGGGTCATTTAGCTCTATTTGATAATCATAATTATCATCTGGAATTTTCTCAATCGTTGTATCTTCTATACCTTTAAGAAGTGTAACCTTATGTTTATAGCCGCCATTTGCAATGGTAGCAACATAATTTGCCATTTCCAGAGGTGTATAAGCATGGTCACCTTGTCCGATAGCAAGATTTAATGTGTCCCCAGTTCCCCATGTGGCCATGTTGAAATACGAATACTTTATCAAATCAGAAAGCTCATACACTCTATCAGATTGTACCTCAAGTTCTTTCAGTCGTTCAACCAGTTGATTTCTAGTAGGATTTTCTTCTGTCCAACTTAAGATTTTATTAATCCTATCACTTAGTATGGTTTCATCAGAAGCAATTTCTGATCCAAAATAGTAGGTAGCATTACTTTTTAATCTGCTTCTTAAATTGCTCTTTGTAACAGCAATCTTTTTCTTCTCACTGGGAACTCCAACACTGGTTTCGGGGATTTCTATACCTGTTTTGTTCCCCAATCCAAAATCTGACGACATTTTCATGACATCTTCAACGGTCATATTTATGGGAAGCTGGACGCCTTTATAGTAATCATATCGGGACATAAGATTATAAAAATAGTAATTACATGATACCTCAAGAGCACTAAAAATGTCCACATACCCATGACTCCCTCTACGGGTGTTCCAAAGGCCACAAGCAAAGGTCCTATCCCCTAACCTGATAACGCCACCATCATAGAGTTTTGCAAAAGGGCTTAATCCATTTTCCAACGCTGCAAGCCCCACTAACATTTTATAGGCCGAGCCAGGCTGCACAGCAGTTCTTGTAGCAATATTATACAAAGGGACAGGTGACATTGGATCTCTGGGGTTCTTATCTTGTACACTACTCCAATCATCTTCTGATATACCTAAAGAGAACATATTGGGATCAAAAGCAGGATAACTGGCCATAGCTAAAACTTCACCTGTTTTTACATCTAAAGCAACTACAGCTCCTGAATTTGCATTTGGAAACTCAGAATAATTATAATTCCCCCATTTGCTTTCGAATTGACCTCCAATTCTTATTTGCTCCAGTGCCTTCTTAAGTGAATCCTCTGCTACTTTCTGCAATTTGGCATCAAGGGTTAAATAAATATTCTTACCTTTTTCGGGACTTGATTCTTCTATGGTTTTAATCAATCTTCCGAAAGCATCTACTTCAACATGTTGAATACCATCTATGCCTTTAAGCTCCGATTCATATGCTTTTTCAATGCCATCTTTCCCAACAAGGTCCGAAGGGAAATATCCCAATTCACTGCCATACGTCTCTTTTTCACTTTCCGATATTCTACCTAAGTATCCTAAGATATGAGCAGCCATTTCCCCGTATGGATAGTGCCTTACGGGTTCTACAACAACCTCTATTCCCGGCAAATCGAATCGTTTTTCTTCCAAAGTAATGGTGGTCTGCTCTGAAGCATCCATAGCCAATTTAACAGGGTGGTATTTCCTGTAACCTTGTGATACAAGTTCATTTCTTATAATCATAATCTTTCGTGCTTCAACATCATTATACTCTTTTTTTATTTCAAATTTGTCTTTGAACTGCTTAAAAGCTTCTTCTGCTGTCAAATCTAGATCCAGATTGTAATTTCCTAAAAAAACGTCCTTTTCCAACTCTTGTAGGTATTTTATCTGCTTAACTGAAATAGGAGGGAAAAGATTGTATTTGTTTTGAAGTTCCAACTGTGCTTCATATCTATCTAAATCTTCACTGATGTTATATCGCACCCTCAGCTCATTAAAGGCTTTATCAGCAGAAAAGTCAATAGACATTCCTTGAGAAGTTAGCCATTTCTCAACGCTTTTTTCATAGGTGTAGATAAACTTATCCCCTTCAATTAATATTGGGAAATTGTCAATATATTGATCTCCATTTTCCTCAAGTATGTTGAGCAACTCGATGGCAATTTCATTAATTTGTTCGTCGATGAGGTTATTTCTCATTATTTGAACAACAAAACTTGGTTTATTTCCAGCTAATACACGACCGTATCGATCTAAAATTTCTCCTCTGGGTGCTAAAGTATAGATTTGTTTTACTCGAATATTATCCGAAGCATTTCTCCATTCTTCACCATTAACTATGGTAAGAGAAAAAAGCCTTATAACAAGGCTACTCATTAAGAATACAATCATTATCATTATTTGATTATTTCGGTTACTTAACCATTTTCTCATATTGTCACCCTACTATCTATAATAGCTATAAGAATGAAATCTACTAATCAATAACTTGTAAATAAATATAGCAACTGCCATATCGTAAAATATCTCAATTAAATAGATTGTTTTAATCATATAGAAAAATCCAAAGTCGGTATTGAAAAAACTCATAAAAACCCAGTAAGCTAAATGATAATACGTAACACCAAGAAATGTAATAATAGCAGGTGTAAACAGTGTATCTTTATAGATATACCGCTTCATTTCATAGATAATGAGACCTGCAGTAAAATAAACAAACGCAGCTACTCCAATAATCTGTCCAAAAAAAATATCCTGGACAAGCCCAAATAAAACACCATACACAACACCATAATATTCTTCATATAAAAAAGAAATAATAATAACTAAAACCAGAGTTGTATTGGGAATAACCCCAAAGATTTCAAAAAAATGAAACAAGGTCGTTTGAAGAATAAAGTTAAGAAAAAACACGATAAATACCGTTAAATAATTCATAAAATTTCACCAACCAACCCTGATCTTCTTAATAGTTTATCACCAAAACCTTATCAATATTTTTAAAATAAACATAAGGTTCAACAGATACTGTTTTTAAAAGCTTATTCTCATCTTTCACTACTTCTTTAACAGTTCCAATAGAAATACCTTCTGGAAACATGCCTAATCCAGAAGTAATAATCTCGTCCCCTACAAGGACATCTGCATCTGGATCAAGTAAGTATCCGTTTAATCCGCCACTTCCGTTTCCAGATACAATTCCAATATATTTTGTATCGCGTAGTATTTTGAAACTCACTGAATTGGAATCATCTACTATGGACACGATCTTAGACCAGTTGTCTCCAATTTCATAAATTTTGCCTACCAGTCCATCTCCATTAATGACAACAGCATTTTCGGCGATACCTTGGTTATTTCCTGCATTAATGGTAAAAGTATTGAACCAATTACTTCCATCTTTAGCTATGGCATCCGCCGTTATATGACTTCCGCTATTCTCTGGCGAAATATAATTCAAAGCATCCTCTAACTGTTTCATCAACTCAAAATCATTTCGATTTAGTTTTGTATTAATAATCTCTTTTTTTAGGCCCGCTACTTCCTCTTTAAGTGCCTCATTTTCTATGAGTATTCTCCTAAATGTAAAAATACCTGAAATTCCTCTGCTTAAGCCGTTACTGGCTTTCACAAAGGGTTCTTGAAACATCGTAATGATATTACCGATTTTCTTTTCAGGGCCTGTAGTCTCATAATCGTACAGATACGACATAGACATTACAATAACTAGAATAATCGTAATGACTGTTACCACCACAAGCACCTTATGTTTTATAATCCACCTCATAGCTACACCACTTTAATATCTTTTGATTCTGGTCCCTTTCTTTTTCATTTTTTCTATATGATCAACACTAATGCCTGTACCTAAAGCAACGCATTCTAAGGGATTTTCAGAAATAATAACTTTAATTCCTGTTTCTTCAGCTAATAGTATATCTAAGCCTTTTAATAATGCACCGCCCCCTGTTAGAACAATTCCACTTTCAATAATATCTGCAGAAAGTTCTGGCGGGGCATTCTCTAATGTGCTCCTTACACCATTTACAATGGTATGAACAGGTTCATCAAGGGCTTTCATGATTTCTTTAGCCGTAAAAGAAACAGTTCGAGGTAATCCGGACACCAAATCCCTGCCTCTGATTTCAAGACTATTGGTCTCATCTGTGTCATCTAAATAAGCACATCCTATTTTCATCTTGACTTCTTCGGCAGTCCGATCGCCGATTAAAAGATTGAAGTTTCTTTTTGCATGTTGAATGATACTTTCATCCATTTTATCGCCACCTACTCTAAGAGAAATACTTGTAACAATACCTCCTAAAGATATGACTGCAATATCTGTGGTTCCTCCACCGATATCTACTACCATACTTCCTCTTGGTTCTTCAACTGGGAGTCCAGCCCCAATAGCAGCCGCCATGGGTTCTTCTAAAATGTAAACTTCTTTTGCACCTGCCTGATAGGCTGCTTCTTCAACGGCGCGTCTTTCCACATCCGTTACCCCGGAAGGGACACCCACCACAACTCGTGGCCGTAATAAAAAAGATGATGAAATAGAGGAACTAATAAGATGTTTTAGCATGGTTTGAGTAATATCAAAATCAGCAATAACACCATCTTTTAAAGGACGTATGGCTTTAATATTTCCTGGTGTACGTCCTATCATCATTTTTGCTTTATTCCCAACAGCAAGAACTTGACCAGTGTTCTCATCTATGGCCACAACGGAAGGTTCTCTTACAGTAATACCTTGTCCCTTTACAAACACCAATGTATTAGCAGTCCCTAAATCAACACCTATATCTCTATTTAAAAAACTAAAAAATTTCATCTTTATTCTTATGCTCCTTTCAAAACCGTTATATGATTGATTTTTCCTTAAAACTAATAAAGACACCATCCCCAATAATAAGATGATCCAACACTTCGATTCCTATTATTTCTCCTGCAGCAATGAGCCTTTTGGTCAGTTCAATATCCTCCCTACTAGGATCAGGATTGCCACTTGGGTGGTTATGTACAAGAATGATCGCTGAAGCACTTTTTCTGACAGCCACAGAGAAAACTTCTCTGGGATGTACAATAGCGCTATTGAGATTTCCTACAGAAATCTCTTCTATCATTATTATTTCATTTTTTGTATTTAGTAATAGTATCTTAAAAAACTCTTTTTTATAATAACGCATCTCTTCTAAAAACAAATTGGCTACTTCAATAGGTGACGAAATATTAATTCTTTTAGATTTTGGTTTTGTTGCAATTCTTTTTCCTAATTCTATTGCAGCCATTATCTGACAAGCTTTCGCGTCTCCTATTCCTTTTAGTCGTCTCAATTCTTCAAGAGAACTACTGGCAAAAAAAGATATACCGTCATGATCCAAAGCAAGTAATTTGTTTGAAAGATCCAAAGCAGACATTTCCCTTGTACCTGTTCTGATGAGAATTGCTAACAATTCGGAATTTGAAAGAGAATCAACTCCATATTTTAATAGCTTCTCCCGTGGTCTCTCATCTTTCGGAAGTTCTTTTATTAAGATATTCCTTGTTTGGCTCAACATTTTTATCTGTCCCCTTACCCCTGCTTCTATAATTTTACATTAAAACGCTTTTCCAACACAAGCTTAAGTTTTTCAAAAGGGAGCCCCACAACATTATAATAGTCCCCTTCAATCTTTTCAATTAATTCTACCCCTTTTCCTTGTATTGCATACGCTCCAGCTTTATCCCATATCTCACCGGAATCAATGTAATCAGATATTGCTTTCTTATTTAATTTTTTAAATGTGACTTTTGTAATATCATAAAAAATAACACGGTCATAGCTATTAACACGCATCACTGATACGCCCGTGATTACCTCATGGATTTTTCCACTTAGTTTATTCAGCATATAAACAGCCTCTTCTTGATGCGTGGGCTTACCTAACACCTCATTGAGATAAACAATGGTGTCCGCTGCAATGATAATTCCTTTTTTACATTGAGTCTCCACTTCCAAGGCTTTTTTAAATGCAAGGAACATTGCAATCTGTTCCTTAGAAAAAACTGAAGGATAATTCTCCTCAACACTTGAAACAATCACCTGGAACTTCACATGATTCTTTTGTAATATCTCGCTTCGTCTTGGAGAGCCCGAAGCTAAAATTATATTTTCCAAGTCATTCACCTAAATCTTTTTATAGATCATCAATGCTAAAAGAAGCCCTAAAATCGATGCTAAATTAATAGTAAATTCTAAACCTAAAGTCAATTTTAAGAATACCAAATCAAGAGTAAATGGGTCAAAACCTATAGTTTTTCCGAATGATAACAGATCTATGGTGCCACTTAATAAGTCTCCAATAAAACTACCGATAACCAGGCCTATCAACAAAAAAATAACTAAAACTAAGGTATTTGCACTTTTTCTTACCATTTGCCCCTCCAATTTCTAATCTAACAATAAATATCCAATTCTTAATTGTGTCGAAATATGACTTTCATAAGTTTTAGTTTATCATTTCAACGCTGTATTTACAAGCAATATAAAAGGAGAAAGCATTATTAATTTTTGTTATTATTACCTTAATATTTCCTTTTAATCTGATGTAATACAAAAAGCGCACCTCCAAATGTTAGTTTCTTTTTCTAACATTTAGGGTGCACTTTATTTCAGAGATTATTGATAAAAATTATTTCATTTTAATGGCTTGCTTTGGGCACTTTTCTTCACAAATCCCACAACCAATGCATTTATCTTCTAAAATCTTATGAGGTTTTTTCACTTCACCCTCGATTGCATCAACGGGACAATTCTTCTTACAAATGGTGCACATAATGCATTTATCTTCAATTATTTCAGCTTTTTTTCTGTTCTCAAAATTTCCTGCAATGGACTTAGTGGGGCATTTTTGGACGCAAATCATACAGTTTCTACATTTGTCATAATCTATCTTTGCAAGATTGTCTTCAAAAGTAATGGCCTCAAAAGGACATGCTTTCACACAAATCTTACATCCGATACAGCCCACTTCGCATTTTTGTTTAACCTCTTTGCCCTTTTCTTTGCTGTTGCAATCCACATGAACTTCCTGATCATACGGTACCATAGCAATGACATCTTTAGGACATTCTTCTATACACTGCCCACAGCCGGTACACTTATCAGGATTAATAACCGCCAATTTATCTTCAGATATTTCTATGGCATCAAAAGGACATACTTTTACACATGTTCCTAATCCTAAGCACCCATATTTACAGCTCTTGCTACCGCCTTTAAACATATTAGCTGCTTTACAATCCTCAACACCATAATACTCAAAGCTTTCTTTGCTTTTATCAATTCCTCCTGCACAAATAACACGTGCAATCATTTTTTCTTCTGCGATTACTTCTTGCCCCATAATTGCAGCAATTGCATTGACCGCTTCTTCACTTGCTACAGGGCATCCGTTGACAGGGGCCCTTCCCTCTGCAACAGCAGAAGCAAATCCATCACATCCTGGCAAACCACAGCCCCCACAATTAGCACCGGGCAAAGCATCCCTTATGGCTACCATCTTGGGATCAACTTCAACAGCAAACTTCTGTGATGCGAAAGCAAGACCTCCGCCAAATATAAGACCCATTCCTCCAAGGATGAAAACAGGTGTAATAATACTTGTTATATCCATCGTAACGTCCCCCTTTCTATACAAGTCCAGTAAAGCCTAAGAATGCCATAGACATTAGACTTGCAGTAATAAGCGCAATGGGAAAACCTTTAAATATAACAGGAATATCTGCAATTTCAAGTCTTTCCCTAATTCCAGCAAATAAAATAATAGCCAATCCAAAACCAATGGAAGCGCCAATGGCATTTACAATGGTTTCAATAAGGTTGTATTCATATTGTATGTTTAAAATGGCCACCCCTAACACAGCACAATTTGTAGTGATAAGAGGAAGATACACCCCTAAAGCTTTGTATAGGGTTGGGCTTACTTTCTGAACCACCATCTCCACTAATTGTACCAAAGCGGCAATAACTAAAATAAATGCAATGGTCTGAAGATACTCCAAACCGAAATTTTCCAGCAGAAGAACTTGCACCAAATAGGTAATAACTGAAGCCAATGTCATAACAAAGGTTACTGCCATGCTCATTCCAACTGCAGTTTCTACTTGTCTGGAGACCCCAAGGAAAGGGCATATGCCGAGAAACCTTGATAATACAAAGTTGTTAACCAAAATACTACTTACTAAAATGACAAACAATCCTGTAGCACTCATCTATTCTCCCCCCTTGCCTTTTTCATAGAGATCCAATTAAATAATGCCAATAACAAACCCAATATTAAAAACGCTCCTGGAGGAAGTATCATAATTAAAGCTGGCTCATATGCAGCTCCAAACACCGCTGTTCCAAATAGCGTTCCTGCCCCAATAATTTCTCTAATAGCACCTAATATAAAAAGGGCTACTGTAAAACCAATTCCCATTCCTGCACCGTCTGCAATGGAATTAACAACTGAATTCTTGGATGCATATGATTCTGCTCTTCCTAAAATGATGCAGTTTACAACAATAAGAGGAATGAATAATCCTAATGCCTTATCTAAGGCAGGTAGAAAAGCTTTCATCATAAGGCCAACGATGGTAACAAAAGTTGCAATAACTACAATAAAAGCTGGTATTCTAATTTTACTGGGTATAAAGTTTTTCAATGCAGAGATGACAGTATTGGAGCCCAACAACACTGCAGTTGTTGCAAGTCCCATGGCAATTCCATTAACAGCTGAGGTCGTGACAGCAAGTGTGGGACACATACCTAACATCTGTATAAAAACAGGATTATCCGCTACAATGCCATTTAGCACGGTTTTTCTAAGTTTCATTTGATTCCCTCCAATCATCCGAAGATTCTATCTCAGTTTTTCATTAAAATATCTTATGGCTTCGTTTACACCATCTGTAACGGCTCTGGAAGTAATGGTTGCGCCTGAAATAGCCACAACTTCATTGTCAGAGGGTGCACCGGCTTTAATAACAGTCACTTCCATGTCAGAAGTTTTTCCTGTGTATTGTCCTTTATAATCGTCATTCGCTGCCTTGGCACCAAGTCCTGGGGTTTCAGTATGATTTCCAATACTAACGCCTGTGACCACGCCCTCAGAACTAATCCCAACCATTACTTCAATGGTACCACCATATCCGCTTGGAACTGTTTTAAAGGTATAACCTGTTTTATTTTCGCCTACTGTCCCCTTAAATACTTCTGATACGATCTTATAATCATCCGGAGATTCAATATCAAGTTGTTGAAAGTCTTCTGCTTCTGGGAGCACCTGTTTTCTTGCTTCAATATCTGCTAATCGCAGTTGTTCAGCAATTGGCCCTTCTGTTATACCATTTACATATCCCAGCCCTGCTGCAGCGACTGAAGTAATTATTAAAAGAATAATTGCAAGTTTTGTTATTTCCTTCATTTATTTCACCTCCCCAAATACTCTAGGGCTTGTATATTTATCAATTATAGGTGAAGCGATATTCATAAACAAAATGGAATACGAAACACCTTCAGGATATCCCCCATAAAATCGGATTACTGTGGTAATGATGCCACATCCTAAAGCAAAAATGATTTGACCTTTAGGGGTAACGGGTGATGACGAATAATCTGTTGCCATATAAATTGCACCCAAAATAAGTCCGCCTGAAAAAATATGATAAGTCATAACGGGCACATCAAATCCCCCTATAAGCAAGGTCAAAAAAGCAACCGTACCAATATAAATAAGGGGAATTCGTGGAGAAATAACCTTTTTATAAACAAGATAAATACCACCTAAAATCAAAAGAATCGCTGAAGTCTCTCCGAGAGACCCCCCTGTATTACCTATTAGGACATCCATGAGAGAAGGTAATACTGCCGTTGGGTCCGCTTCACCGCCCAAAATAGCAAGAGGCGTTGCTGTACTTACAGCATCTGGACCCGGAGATATCCAGTTTGTCATTTGAACCGGCCAAGATGCCACGAGCAGCGCACGAGCAGCCAGAGCCGGATTCATAAAATTATGCCCTAATCCACCAAATATCTGTTTAACAATAGCAATGGCAAAAATAGCACCTATAAAAGGAATCCACCACGGGGCCGAGGCCGGAATATTAAAGGCCAATAGAATCCCAGTGACAACAGCACTCCAGTCACTTATTGTGATGGGTTTTTTCATGATTTTTTGAATCCCTGCTTCAGTAAGCACAGCACCCAAAACTGCGAATAACAACACTTTAATAGCTCCAAATCCAAAATAATAGATACTGGCGACAAGAGCCGGAGACAATGCAATAACCACATCTCTCATGATCTTATCAATGGATTCAGAAGACCGTATATGAGGTGAAGATGATACAATCAATTTATTTTCCATTCTAAAAACCCCCTTTACTTTTGTTGCTGTTTTCTTTTTCTTGTATTGATTTCACTCTTTGCCACCCGGATTGTTTCTAAGAGAGGTCTCTTGGAAGGACAAACAAATGAGCATGACCCACATTCAATGCAATCCAAAGCATTTACCTCTTCGGCTTTATCCAACATATTATTTGATCCATAAGCACTGATATACAAAGGCATTAGTCCAATGGGACATATTTCAACACATTTACCACAGCGCATGCAGTTCTGAGGCTTAGGCAGTCTTGCATCTTCTTCAGAGAGAACCAATATTCCAGAGGTTCCTTTGATACAGGGTATCTCATCCGTAAATTGAGCTAAGCCCATCATAGGACCCCCCATAATCAGTTTTCCGATTTTACCATTGTATCCCCCACACTGCTCAACAATATCCTTAAAAGATGTTCCCACCTTTATTTTCAGATTTTTAGGTTCTTTAATTCCAGAACCTGTAATAGAAGCAATACGTTCTATCAAAGGCATCCCCGTTTTGAATGCTTCCCCAATAGCAGCCGCTGATCCTATATTGCTTACAACGACTTTCACCTCCATGGGAAGCTTCCCTGAGGGGACTTCTCTTTTAGTACAAGCATAAATAAGTTGCTTTTCTGCGCCCTGGGGATATTTGACCTTTAAGGGTATCACGCTCATGCCTTCTTCGCCTTTGATGGCTTTTTCCATAACTTGAATGGCATCAGGTTTATTGGCTTCAATACCGATATATCCTGCTTTGACGTTAAGCGCCTTCATAATAACCTTCAAGCCATACACAACTCTCTCTGGATTTTCAAGCATCAATCTATGGTCTGCTGTAAGATAGGGTTCACATTCTGCACCATTGAGAAT
This sequence comes from Clostridia bacterium, assembly GCA_016278615.1. Taxonomy (GTDB): domain Bacteria; phylum Bacillota; class Clostridia; order Peptostreptococcales; family JAAYPU01; genus Soudan-22. The sequence goes on from JADQBM010000022.1 coordinate 22,881, forward strand.
AACTGTATCTATTTCTTTGTCTGGAGGAGGCGATAGCTTAACATGTGTTGGGAAAGAAGCACCACCCATACCCGTAATGCCTGCTTCACGAATCACTTTTAAGATTTCTTCTTTCGAAAGTTTTTCAACATCTGGTTTTGGCTGTACACTTTCATCTACATCATTTTTTCCATCGGACTCAATGACAATACATACCGCCTGTCCTGTAGGTGTTAGCTTTTGAGCAATTTCTTTCACCTCACCGGAAACACTACTGTGCACAGGAGCAGATACAAAGGCTTCTGTATCTCCAATTTTTTGCCCAACTTTAACTTTGTCTCCAACTTGTACAAGAGGCTGACAGGGTGCGCCAATGTGCTGTTGAAGAGGAATCGTAACAATTTTTGGTTCATTTGATTTTTCTATGGGCTTCATTGCCGTAAAGCTTTTCCCATGGGGTGGGTGAATCCCACCTTTAAAAGTCTGTAATTCCATGTATTTCACTCCTTGCTAAGTATAATCTTAATAATACTCAGGTCTTAATGAATTATAGTACTGATTAGAGGAATTATCCTCACACAGCAACTATTATATCATACGCAACTCTTATGCCAAAATAAAAATCCTTGTTTCATCTCAGGTAAATTATGCAATTAACCCTCTGGCTTGTCTCATGTCTTTTATAATTCTAACAGGGAATCAGTTCAGTCATGAGCGCGTCAGACATTGCTTTATTAATGGCCTTGAAATCTTAGGATTAAGAATTCCCATACAATACTTAAGACAATTATGACATATTATTTATTAGAAACATAAGAATACCACGATAAAGGAAAAAAATCAATGCATTGTATACAGTATACAATTATTGATTTTATAATTTTCTTTTATCTTAAATATTTCTCTTTAATTCATTTCTCCTTCGAATTCTTCTCTTAATTTAGCCACCGCTTTTTTCTCTATTCTCGAAACATACGATCTGGAGATACCTAATAGCTTAGCAATCTCCCTTTGAGTTTTGCAGCCTTCACCAGCGAGCCCATATCGAAGCATAATGACTGTTTTTTCCCTGCCTTTTAAAACATTGGCAATCCTGTTATAGAGTTTCTTTACTTGTATTCTTATATCTACATCATCAACTATGCTATCTGCCTCTGTTCCCAATATGTCATTAAAAGAAATTTCATTACCTTCTTTATCTATTCCAATGGGTTCATGGAGTGATACTTCTGTTTTATTTTTTCTACCCGCTCTGATATTCATTAATATTTCATTCTCAATACATCGGGCAGAGTAAGTAGCCAGTCGTGTTCCTTTATTTTTATCATAGGTATTGATGGATTTAATCAACCCAATAGTTCCAATGGAAATAAGGTCATCGGGGTCTTTGCCTGTGTTTCCATATTTTTTAACAATGTGTGCTACAAGTCTTAAATTTCTTTCTATTAAGATATTTTTGGCCTCTTCGTTTCCTTGCTCATATAATGTGAGGTAATGCTCTTCATCTTTTTCCGATAGCGGCTTAGGAAATGAATTACCAATGGAAACATAGGACATTAAAAGCATTAAAGGCTTTGAAAATACTAAAGAGGTAGTAAATAAAGACAACAACATACACTTTCCACACCTTCACAATAGTAGTTTAGTCTTAAATAATATGTATCAACGATGCAAATAGTGCATGTCAGTCTGAAAAAAGATGGAAAGCTTTTTCATTTTTAAATAAATTTTGGGCAAAATAATTAAAGAAAATAGAAATAAAGACAATAAAAATAATGAAAACGGAGGTTTGGTGATGGAATCGCAAAATAAATTAGATCAAGTTCCTGTGGCAGCAGTAAAACCAGATGAACTGGTTGCCATTCAAAATTTAGAAAGTCAGCTGGAAAACAAATATTACCTGATTGCATTCAAAAAATAACAGATTGGCATGGAATGTATATCATTTGTTTCTTACAACGAGAGAGGATTTTGCAACTGCAAAATCCTCTTTATAAATCTTAAATCTTAAATCCTGAAGCCCTAGCTCAAATCTATGATTTGATGCGCAGGTCTCATACAAGTGGAACTTTCTAATCTATGATTAGTTAAAGTTGCCATTCGCTCCGTGGAAACTCTCCAATGTTGAAGCCCTAGCAGTAATCTTCGATTACGTCGCAGGTCCAACGAAACAAGTGGAACTCTTCAATCTTGGATTGGACAGAGTTGCCATTCGCAACGAGATAGAAATCTCTGATTTCGTAATCGAGACTGCGGAAATTTAAATTTCGTCGTTGAGACTGCTTGATTGGCTAAGAGTTTTTCAGTTAAATCCTAATCGAACTCGGTTTGATAAAGATACTCTGCAATCTCTTTAAATACGGGGGCAGCAGATTGTCTTCCGGATTTTCCGTCTTCTGCAAAAACTGTAATAACATATTTGGGATTATCTACAGGAATAAATCCCGTAAACCATCCGTGCACCACTTCTCGACCATTATAAACAGATTGTGCTGAGCCCGTCTTACCTGCTGCTTGCCAATCAAAAATACGTCCAACATTATTAGCCGTCCCACTCTTTACCGTTTCTTCCATCATATTCGTAATGATTTCAGCTGTTGAATGAGTAATAATTCTTTTATAATGGCTCCCTGCCTTCTTTTCTACTTGGCCATTAGAATTCACGACTTCTTTTATCAATCTAATCCCTTTATCTACTCCTCCATTTGCTATGACAGCTGTCATTCTTGCTGCTTGAAGTGGTGTAATCAACAGCTCGCCTTGACCTACTGATAGATTTCCAATTCCAGCACCTTTTACTTCATTTGATTTCGGAAGATTGCCCTCATATTCTTCTTCCAAGGGAATACCCGTCTTTTTACCCAATCCAAATTTTTCGCTCATTTTTAAAATTTCTTCACTTCCAGTTAGTTCACCCAACTGAATAAATGCTGAATTGCAGGATTTGCTAAAGGATTCAAGTAAAGATAACCTTCCATGGCCGCCTCTTTCAAAAGAAGAGCACTTAATTCTTATGTCGTTAATTTCTTCATATCCCGAGCAGTCAAAATAATCCCCTTCATCAACAACGCCAGTTTCTAAAGCTGAAGCTGCAACAATAATTTTAAAAATAGAACCTGGTGGATAGCCAACTTGTATGGCTCTATTGAAGAATTCTTCATTGTCACTTTTAAGATGTTCAGAAATGTTATTGGGATCATAAGAGGGATAGTTTGCACAGACCAACAAATCTCCATTCTTCGAATCTAAAACCACAGCACTTCCTCTCATTTCATAGCTCTTCAATATTTCTTCAACATGATTTTGAAAATCCATGTCAAGAGTTGTTACAATCCATCCATTTTTTTTTGTTTCTTTTACTTGAATACCCAAGCCAGGAATAATATTATTGGCACCATCCACCATGGCATAAATTTCTGGTTTTGAAGCATTTAAAACTGATTCAAAACTCTTTTCCAGACCATTTACACCGGTATTATCCCATTGGCTCACATATCCAATTATATGCGCTGCAGGTTGTTTCTCATAATACCTTTTATATACCTGTAGAGGGTAAGTGGGATAATTACCAAACAGATTGGACATTGCTGTTTTATCAATATTACTCATTTTCAAAATTTTATATCTTTTCCCTCCAGCAGTTCCTAATATTTTAGAGTCTTCTTCAGCAAAGCGTAACATATCCTCCATATTATCTTCATCCATAATTTCTTTGTCTATAAACAAAAGCACTGTATCCTCAACATTGGTTAGAGGAACCCTATTTCTATCAAAAATTGTTCCTCTGCTGCTAATATGATTGATTTTATATTGATGCTGCGCAATAGCCATTTCTCTATATTTATCGCCGTCAATGATCTGGATCAACATTGTCCTGTAAATACATAGTGCCAAAATAAACATCACAACACCATTAAGGACCTGAAGTCTTAATTTTCTTTTTGCTTTTGCATCTCTCTTCTTTTTCTGCTTTTTCACGAAACCAACTCCCCTAAACAAAACTATTTTCCGCCAGGAAGCCTTTTTTTATTCAAATTGCATTGAAAACTCTGTAGAAACTTTCTATAATGAAATAAACAGTTCGTGAAAGGAAGTAAAAATGACAGTAATTAAAACTTTTAAAGCCATTCGACCTTTGTCGAAATATGCGAAAGACGTTCTCTCTCTACCCTATGATGTTATGAATCGAAACGAAGCTCAAAAGATGGCAGAAAACAACCCTTTTAGCTTTCTCCATATCTGTCGCTCTGAAATAGACCTTCCCCACATAAGTGATCCTTATTCTGATGAAGTTTACTTTCAAGCAAAAAAAAATCTAAAGGACCTTATAGAAAAAGGTGTTTTAGTAAAAGAAGAAAAACCCTGCTATTATATTTATAGACAAATTATGGATGGCCGTATTCAAACAGGCCTTGTTGCTTGCGCTTCTATTGATGATTATCAAAACAATGTCATCAAAAAACATGAATTTACCCGATATGAAAAAGAAATTGACCGAATTCATCATTTTGATACGTGTAATGCCAATACAGAACCTGTTTTTCTAACTTACAGAAAAAATGATGAGATCAACAAAATTATTTCGAAGTGGATAACTGATTTTAAACCTGTTTACGATGTTCTTTCACATGATAATATTCAACATTTGGTTTGGATTATTGATGATGAAAAAACAACGAATACAATAACAGAACTATTTGAAACTGTTGATGCTCTTTATATTGCAGACGGTCACCATCGAACTGCCTCTGCTGTGAAAGTTGGTTTAGAAAGAAGAGAAAAAAATCCTGCTTATGCTGGCAATGAAGAATTCAATTTCTTTCTTTCAGTCATATTTCCTGATGAAGATTTGAAAATATTTGATTATAACCGCGCAGTCAGAGATCTAAATGGATTATCTTTTTTAGAGTTTATTAAAAATGTAGAAGAAAAATTTTATCTAACCTCTTTAAAAGATAGTAAAACACCGTACAGACCCGAAAGCCCTCATACCTTTGGAATGTATCTGGATCATTGTTGGTATAAATTAGAAGCTAAAAATGAGATTATTAATGAAAATGATCCCATCAAAAAACTAGATGTTTCCATTTTACAAGATAATCTTTTAGCCCCCATTTTAGGCATAAAAGATCCACGAAAAGATCATCGAATAGATTTTATAGGCGGAATTAGAGGATTAAAAGAATTAGAAAGAAGAGTACAAACAGATATGACAGTTGCCTTTGCACTCTATCCTGTTTCCATAGGAGAATTATTAGCCGTATCTGATAACAATCTGGTAATGCCCCCTAAATCCACATGGTTTGAACCAAAACTAGGAAGTGGATTATTTATTCACGACTTGGAAGAGTAATACAACCATAAAATAAGAAAAAGATAATAGATAACAGATTATAGATAATAGTGGCGGAGGATTTTGTTTCACAAAATCTTTAAATAAAAAGAAAGTTTTGCATTTGCAAAACTCACCTTAACTGTTATCTATTAATTTTTATCTATTATCTTTCTTTTTCCTACTCTTCTTCGTGATAGCGCAATGTCACCTTATCTTCTTCTTTTTTTTCAGCAGAGCTTTCTCTTTCTATTAGATTATGGGGCAAAATGACGATATTATCTCCAGATTTTACACCGTTTATTCGGTCAATAATCATTTTTACAGCCACGGTTCCGATATTAAACAAAGGTTGATGTATGACCGTAAGTTTGGGTCTATAAATCGAAGCAAAGCGGATATCGTTGAATCCTACTACGGACACATCCTTTGGAACATGAAAATCATTATCCTTTAGTGCATTGATGGCTCCGATTGCCATAACATCACTGGTTGCAAATATCGCTGTAGGTACATCATTTTCTGTAATAAAATTTTTCACAATTTGATAGCTGTTTTCTATACTGAAATCTCCATATCTCACATAATTCTTATTCACTTCAATTCCATACTCCATTAAAGCTTGCTTATAACCTTTATATTGTTCCAATCCAAAGGCATCCACATCAATACTGTTACGAATTAATGCAATTTTTTGGTGGCCTTTCTCAAGCAAATAATGAGTCAGTTCATAAGCTGCCTTATAATTATCAATTGAGACAGATGGAATGGTTAATTTACTGGTATTTCTGTTAACCATTACAACAGGAATATCCATTTTTGTTATATGTTCAACAACTGTATTTTCTAATTTCCACGACATAAAAATAATGCCTTCAACTTGCTTCGCATAAAAAAGGTCCAAATATCGGCTTTCCAATTCGTGGCTTCCACGTGTATTACACACAATAATATCATACTGATAGGTTCTGGTTATTTCCTCTATTCCGTTCATTATTTCCCCTAAGAAATAACTGGACATATCTGGTACCACAACACCAATAAGGCGGCTTTTTTTCATAACAAGACTTCTGGCAACAGGATTTGGACGAAACTCAAGTTCGGTAATAACCTCCAGCACCCGCTCCCGTACCAATTCACTAACCTGATCTGAATTATTTATAACACGAGATACCGTAGCAATGGATACACCTGCTTTTTCTGCAACTTCTTTAATAGTCACTTTCATTTATTACACCTCAAATTTAATTGATTGATTAAGCTTTATCTTTGTTGATAAAATATAAATGGTAACGTTTTCATCCAATTTATTATAACACGTTGTTTAAATGATTACATTATTTTTTTCCTTTATATATAAAAGAATTTCTTCCACAACTCTTCGGGTATCTTTTCCAGTTGTATCTATTTCTATTGCATCTTTAGATTTACATAATGGATTTATTTCTCTTTCCATATCCCCTTGATCCCTCTTGATCAAATCTTGACGAATGTCTTCTATAGAAGTTTGGAATCCTTTTTCTTTCATCTCCAACCATCTTCGATAGGCTCTTTCCTCTATTGATGCCGTCAAAAAAACTTTATAGTCTGCATCTGGAAAAACATTGGTCCCAATGTCTCTTCCATCCATAACAATACTTTTACTTTGTCCTATTTGCCTTTGAATAGCCACCAGTTTTTCCCGTACTATTCCAATTGCAGATACTGCAGATACCGAGTTATTTATTTCAGGTGATCTGATTTGCAGGTTTACGTTTTCACCATCCAAATAGATCGCTTCATTCATAAAATCAATTTGAGTAGATTGAAGAATCTCCTGAATTTTATCTGTTTCAGAAAGATTAGTTTTTAATTTAATAAGTTTAAGGGTTATGGCTCTATACATAGCGCCGGTATCAATGTATTTAATTTTTAAAATTGAAGCAATTTTTTTTGCGATGGTACTTTTGCCGGCTCCTGCGGGTCCATCAATAGCAATAATTATTTTTTTCATTTATTCTTCTTCCCCCTTCTTTTTCTTAGTGATAAGCAGAAGGCTTGGTGGTTGGTTTTTTTGATTGACCATATCAAGATACAGTGTATGGTATTTTTTTGAATCTAGGTGTTGAGCAAAATCTAATACTGCCTCCTTTTCAACACATGCCTTGTCGTGCCCTTCATAAATCAAAATTGAAATAAGTCCATTGACTTTTAGTAAATTCAAACACCCTTCCAATGCCAGCAAAGTACTCTTGGTTTCCGTTGTAATGGCATGATTGCCTTTAGGCAAATACCCTAGATTAAAAACAGCAGCACAGATAGGCTCATGAATATAATCTTGAATATTCTCATGGGAATCATTAATCAAGACAATTCCATCCATAGACATTTTTTCTTTTTCCAATAGCATTTTTGTTCTATTCAAAGCTTCTTGCTGAATGTCAAAGGCATATACTTTTCCTTTTTCACCTACTAATTTAGCAATCATCAAGGTATCCTGACCATTGCCCATGGTTGCATCCACTACGACCTCTCCTTGAGGTACATATTGGGTTAAAAAAAACGAATTCACTTCTGTTAAATGTACAATAAAATTATTTTCCACGCTACCACCTATTGTCTTCTTTATCTTTTACAACTGCATTCTGTATTAAAGCATTCCTTAATATCCAAAAGAACATATTGTTTTTCAAATGTTATATCTGCTCCTATTTTTTCCATGGCTTCATTGCTGAGGACACTCTTATTCACACGCATTATATTTATATTTTTTAATTCTGCGGCATTTATCAATGCTCTTAAAAGAAAATCTTTATAGAGTTCTTTTTCTTGTTCATTTGAAATAAAAACTTCTAATTCTTTAACCCATGCAGTATTGTCTATTATTTCATAATATCCAAATCCCAATAGCATGTTGTTTTCTATCATCACGAAACAATCGCCATTCAAATTCAGCATTTCTGTCTCATTGACATGTATCCCATGTAACTTTGCGCCTTTTTTTAAATCCATCCAATGATTCTCTTTAATTTTGCATATTTCAAGCATGTGAACTTCCTTTCAGTTATTCATACTAATCTTAAATTTTCCTTTATATTTCCTGAAGATAGTCAATTTCTTGTTTCGTAAGCTTTCGATAATGTCCACTTTTTAGTTTCCCTAATTTCAACTCTCCTAAAGCAATTCTCTCCAGTTCTATAACTTTATGGCCTACTGCTTTAAACATACGCCTAACTTGTCTGTTTTTACCTTCATGAATTTTAATTTCTACGATAGAACAGTTCTGCTTATATTCTGTAATCTTAGCAAAAGCCTCTGCTGTTATGTATCCCCCGATGTCAACCCCTCTTGTCAGTTTTTCTATATCTCCCTGGGTTATCATTCCTTGAACCATTGCTAAATAAGTCTTATATATTTTATGTTTAGGATGTGTTAGCTTGTACGACATCTGCCCATCATTTGTCATTATTAGAAGCCCCGAAGTATTGTTATCAAGCCTTCCTACTGGAAAAACCCTTGTATCCAAGTCTGTTAACAGATCCATAACGGTGGGTCTGTCCTGCTCATCCGAAACAGTTGTAATATATCCTACAGGTTTATTTAAAACAATATATACCATCCTTTCATCTATTTTAATCAGCTGATTATCCAACTCAACTCGGTCATCTTCTTTTACAGTATATCCCATCTGATCCATGACAACGCCGTTAATCTTCACTCTTTTATTTCTAATCAATTCTTCTGCATTTCTTCTTGAAGTGATGCCACAAGAAGCAATATATTTTTGAAGTCTCATAACAATTCCTCTCTATAATTGAGTACACTTATTACAATGGAAGTTCCTATATAGAAACTTCCATTAAGTACAATTATATTAAATAATTCTATCCTTGTATATATTTTTCAAATCAAATCTATTTATTCTCTTCTCGATAATCTTTGTATCCGTGGTGTAAAGCTTCTTCTCTTTCATCCTTTTAAAATAATCTGAACCTGCGAAGGTGTATCGGGTCATAAGTCCTTCTTTTTTGTGAATGTTTTCGTTTGCATACGCTATTAAATCACCAATTGCTATTTGATCTGGAATATTCAACATTCGGATACCTTTTAAATACCTGACACTATTGTGTCCAGCCAAAGAACCCGTAGTAATGGCTTCTGTGTGACCTACAAAAAGACCTGATTTTTCACCTGCACAGAACAAATTATCGATGCCTTTCATTTTCATAAAATCATTTCTTGGTGCGATAGATAAGTATCGAATAGAATTTCCTTTGCTACCCGCATAAGGATCAATATACCTTGCATTTTCCAATCCCAGTATTTCACGAAGCTTATCTAATGGGTAAAACGGTGTCATGAGTTTTGCATGCCCCGTGTCCAAAAGAATGATATTTTCCGCATACTCTTTTAATGCATATTGCTGACAGACTTTCAAATCTAATTTTTCTTCATGAACATCTTCTTTGCTTAAGGGCAAAATGACGACCCCCTTACGATTCAGATCATCAACAATGGATTCGCTTAAGGAACCTTTTTCTAGCTTACACGAGCCACTGAACGCGCCGTAGGACCCATCTTTTCTTTGCCCCATTATGTCATCGATGCCAGCCTTTCTGCTTATACTGACTCTCGGGCCAAAAGAAGGACATCTTAAAATACACATACAGCACCCTTTACCATACTCCAAGCAGTTGCCCATGGGCCCTGTTGAACCCGTACATTCAATAAACACGTCTCCCTCTATCTTAGTATCATCGGCAAGAATTACAGCTGTAATAACAGAGTCTTTCTTTTCTATATCCACCGCTCTTGCTTCTGTCATAATATGAATGCCTAACTCCTTAAGGTATTTTTTAACATAAGCTTCTATTTTAGAAACATCATACAAGCTCGCATGTTTATGTCCTGGGAAATCAATATTGACATGTCGTGATAATTTATCCGTTATATTAAAAAGATCACCGGCACCCAAAAGAATATTTTCTTCAGTAGCCGTGTATCTTCCATTGTTACGCATAATACCTCCAACATTACCTAATCCTAAAATCATATCTGTTCTTTCCAGCATGGTGACTTCTGCTCCCGCCTTTTTTGCTGTAACAGCAGCGGCACATCCAGCCCAACCTGCGCCAATAATCACAACTTTATACATTTATTTTGGCCCCCTTTTTGCCACTTCTTCACCTTTCATTTGACATTTGCACATCTTTATAACCTCTCCCTCTTCTGTCATAAATGAGCAAGCACCACAAACACCTTCTCCGCAACACATATTAAAATTATTGACTACCGCATATACATTATTGTAAGGAATAGATTTAAGTAAATCATCAAATATTCTAATATACTTATCTGACGTAAGAATAACAATCTCATCATATTTTCTTTTTATTACCATGGTTTTAATGAAGTCTAAATCTTTTTGATTCTTAAAATTCATATTCTGAATATTTACCTGAGTATCAGAAAGATATGCCTCAGCAAAGCTGCAAGACAATCTATTCCTATCTGCAATTAAGTCCATTTCACAATTTTTATCAAAATATTTTATGAGTTTAACTGCAGGAGCAATCCCCATACTTTTACAGAGTATTAGCATTTTTCCATTCATTACGTTTTTTAAGCTTTTAAGTCCAAGGAGTCCATTTCTGTAAGGACCTCTTATTATTAACGTTTCATTGGCTTCCATAATTTTTTTGGTTTTTACTGATATTATTTTTATTGCAATATGAATTTCGTCTTTTTCTACATCCACATACATAATGGAAATAGGAACATCATACATCATTTGATCTTCTGGGTTTCTGACAAATATATACGTTCCTGGATATTTAAAACGTTGTGCCAAATACTTATCCGTTTTTAATATATAAACCACTACTTGATCATCATAAGTTTTTTTATCAATAATTTTCACTTTGATTTCATTTCTTGGATTCTTTGCTTGTTTTCGATTCCAAATATATTCATTATATATACAAACACCTGTCCACCTACAATCGCAATAATCAAGCCCTTTAAGTCTCGTACAAGTCATGCAATCGTTGGTAAGAGATAAATAACAAGGACAATTTTCACTGCCAGCATCTACACATTCAAAAAAAGACCCTTCCATCGTAATCCTCCTAGTTTTTTTCCGAGATATATATTATTAGGGTATTTTTTTTTTTACAATTGTGTTACAATATTTTTGGTATCATTTACTAAAAAAATTCGGAGGATAAGTATATATGAAAAATCTACTTATTGCTAAAATTAAGCAACTCTATCATGAGTATTATTCATTAATATTTATTCCGGATGGCGGAAAGCCTTTTTTTGAGATTAAGCTAAAAAAACTCTATTTATATATATTCATGATGCTTGTTATTTCTTCTACGACCTATTCCATCATTATGACAAATATTACTTCTTCTTCATACTCAACTCTCGCTTCTAAAGAGACCCGTGCCCACCAATTAGAATCTACAACCAATTTTCAAAAGCAACATATCCAAGAGTTGGAACAAGAATTTGATAAAATAAATGATAAATTAAATTCTCTTAATAATTTGGAAATAAATATCAGAACCATTGTGGGACTAGCAAATCAATCTGCTTCTGTTCAAGTCAGCCGTTCTTCTGAGCAACGTGGTGAAATGATTGCAGAGCAACAATCTGTATTAGACACTGTGAATAACTTAGATGAAGTAGAAAATATCAACACTCAACTGGATTCCAAAATCGAAGAAATAGGCACACTGATTGATGAAGTTGAAGAGCGGTTAAAATATTTGGACAGTTACCCTGATCAGTGGCCTACATATGGCAGGACTACTTCTACATATGGTTGGCGTATCCATCCTATTTCCAGAAGAAGAGATTTTCATACTGGTATTGATATTGCAAATTCATACGGAACACCCATTTATGCAGCTGGTTCTGGAAAAGTAATATTTTCGGGTTATAAAAATGGATATGGAAGAACTGTAATTGTCGACCATGGATATGGCTATAAAACACTTTATGCCCATAACAGTACACTTCTTGTAAACAAAGGAGATTCTGTCAAAAAAGGTGAACGCATAGCCAAAATGGGAAGCACCGGTACAAGCACAGGGAATCATTGCCATTTCGAAGTCATTCAAAATGGTACAACCGTCAATCCCTACAAAACATTGGAATAAGAAACTCAAATTAGACTTGTAACTATAAAAGGAAAGAAATTCTTCTTTCCTTTTTCTAACCCCATTTTTATATGGACAACCGCAAGGGTCGTCCCTACATCTCTAAGTTACCTTATTTTATTACTCAATTCTTTTATAAAACCTAAAATATTATTTTCATAATCAACATCTTCTCTGGTTATTATTTCGATGGTATCCAAAAGATCTTTTCCTAGATAAACTCTCGCTGAACCAATGACTTTTTTTCTCTTAAAGGGTGCCGTAAGTTGATCTCCAAGGGAATACAATACGGCAACATCTTTTATTTCAGATTCTTTTAGAGGCAATGTTACCCCATTAGCCGCAATAATTTTAGTGGTATCTTTGGTCCCATTTTTTACAGGCACCGTTTTGAATATTTGATTTTTATCAATAATTTTAACAGGCTTATAACATTCAAACACATGATTCATTAAAGAATAGGCATCGTTAAACCAATTAGGGTCATTTAAAACCACGCTCACGACTTCCATATCATCTCTCTTTGCAGATGCTACCAAACATCTGCCTGCATTTTTTGTATATCCAATTTTCACTCCCGTTCCGCCCCTATATTGGGATAATACCTTGTTTTTATTATAGAAATATTTATATCTATTCCCTTCTCTTTCAGCAATCCATAGTTTCGTTCCTACGATTTTTTTAAACACATCGTTTCTCATAGCTTCCATTGAAATAAGTGCTAGATCGTAAGCTGTGGTGAAATGTCCTGAAGCAGAAAGTCCATGAGGATTTACAAAAGAACTATTAACTGCTCCAATTTCAATAGCTTTTTGATTCATCATTTCAGCAAAATTCTCAACACTTCCACCAATATGCTTAGCAATGGTACTTGCAGCATCATTTCCAGAACATAGCATTAGACCATAAAGCAAATCCTTCAATGTCATTATTTCTCCTGGTTGAAGGTAAATGGATGATCCCTCAATATTGGTAGTCTCTCCTGTAATCTTGACCAACTCCTCAAGATCTCCGTTCTCGATTGCCACAAGAGCTGTTAATATTTTAGTGGTACTGGCCATTGGTAACTGTTGATCAATATTTTTTTCATAAAGAACTCTACCTGTTTTAATATCTAAAACGATTGCACTTTGGGCAGACACCATTGGTTCCGCAGATGCATAACTCATATGCATAAAAGAAATATTAAAAATCAGTAAAGCTATAAGAAATCTACAACTCATTTTCATTTTATATAATCACTCCTTAAATTAGTAGCTAACATTATTTTTGCCCTCTGAAGCTGAGTTATGTCTACTAACTTTTTCAATAATTAGTACATAAGAATTAAAATTGAATAACTTAGGAATAAAAAAAGAAGCCTAATTTTAAGCTTCTTGAAATTCAAGCATTATTTGCTGAGCATCATCATCATCTTCAGATAAAATAATGTTTTCAATTTCTTCGATATCTGGTAAATCTGACAGATTTTTAAATCCAAATCTCTGTAAAAACAAGTCCGTTGTACCATATAAAATAGGCTTGCCTATTTTATCTTCTCTGCCTTTCTCTTCTATGAATCCTTTTAACATTAAGCCTTCTAATACTCTTAAGCTTTTCACGCCTCGTATTTCCTCAATTCCTGCTTTAGTAACTGGCTGTTTATAAGCAATAATCGCCATGACTTCTAATGCAGATTGTGATAATTTTCTTTCCTTTATGGGGGAACATAGTTTTTCTACATAGACAAAATTTTCCTTTTTGGTACCAAATTGAAACTTTTTATCAACTTCAACAATCTGTATGCCTCTATTATTAATCTCATATTCTTTTTGCAAGGAAATAAAACATTCATAGACCGTTTTGTTATCACATTCTAAAACATCAGCAGCCATTTTATAATCTAAGGGTTCTCCCCAAACATACATCATAGACTCTAAGGCAGATTTAATTAATGAACAATTCATGAAACATCTCCTTTGACATTTTTTATAATCATGATACTTCCAAAAAGAACATGCTGTTGAACTCTAATAAAACTTTGTTTTAACAATTCCAAAACAGCTAAAAAAGTCAAAACCACTTCATGTCTATCGTAATCGTCTTTAATGAGACTAAAAAAATCTATTTCATTATTTTGTTTAAAAAAGTTTTGTATTTGAGAGATTTTATCTTCTAAACTGATTTTTTCTCTTTTTGTTTTCGTATAATCTTTTTGTATGTCATATAACTTCTTTTTCTTTTTTAAAAAGATATTAAAAGCTTGAATGAACTGATCTAAATCTATATCAATGTAAATATTCTCATCGGTACTAAAAACCATCTCTTCCTTTACTTTATAAATAATCTGACTATTGTCTTCATGATTTTCTTTTAAAACCTCTGCAGCATTTTTATATTTTTTATATTCTAATATCTTTTGTATAAGTTCAGTACGGGGATCCAAATTTTCATTTTCCTCACTTGCCAGCATTTCCTTCTTTGGCAATAACATCTTTGATTTTATTTCCAATAAAGTAGCTGCTAAAACTAAAAACTCACTTACAGCTTCAATATTTAATTTTTTCATCATATAAATATAATCAATGTATTGAGCTGTTATCTCGGAAATACGTATATCATAAATGTCCATTTGAGCTTTTTCAATTAAATAGACCAATAAATCAAAAGGCCCTTCAAAAACTTCCAACTTAATATTATAAGCCATCTTTACACCTCATGGGAAAATATCTTACACATTATAACATATCTACAGACCCTTGTCAGTAGATAAGCGTTCGATATTTGCGCTTGATTGAAATGGGGTTCGGTGTTCGGTGTTCGTAGTTGTAATGCGGTTCGCAGTTGGTAGTTCTAAGTTCGAAGTTTATAGGCAATTATTATAATGAAAGATTTTGCTCCCACAAAATCCTCCATAAACCCTGAAGTCCTAGTCAGAATCTTTGATTCTGTCACAGGTCTCATACTGGAATTCTAAAATCTCTGATTTTAATAGAATTCTTCAGTTAAATCTTAAATCTAAATTGTGTTCACATGATGTTCTTAAACAATTTAAAATATAATGTAAAAATACCTGCTTTTTCAACATCCATTTCACATACTATAGGGTAAGATTTATAAATCTCTTTATCCTTAAAGATAACGATTTCTCCCATAACATCCCCTTTTTTAATAGGTGCAGAAATGTTTTCTTCAATATGAATCTCTTTACTGATAGATTGTTTCTCTTCTTTTCTTACGAGTATGCTTATCTCTTCTTCTGCTATGCCATTAATATAGTCCGCTTTTCCTTTATCTACTTTACTCTTTCCTATAACTTGATCCTTAGCTGCAATATTAATGCTTTCATAAGCTGCGAACCCATAATCCAACAATTTTGCAGATTCGGCAAATCTTATTGTAGAAGTCGGTGATCCCAATACAACAGATATCAATGTCATATTGCCCTTCATTGCTGATGCTGATAAGCAATACCCTGCTTCTCCTGTATAACCTGTTTTAAGACCATTGGCACCTGGATATGTTTTGATTAATCTATTTGTATTGGTTATTTCTAATTCAGTCTGCTCTTTTGAGGCCAATCCTACTTTAATAGTTGCCATCCAAGTGGTTAACCATTCATGTATTCTAGGGTGTTTTAATAATTCCCTTGACATAAGAGCGATATCATATGCCGTACTATAATGATCTTCTGCTGGCAAACCATTGGTATTAACAAAATTTGTATTCTCCATTCCTAAGGCTTTTGCTTTATCATTCATTTTCTTAACAAATAGTTCTTCTGTCCCAGCAATATATTCTCCTGCTGCGACACAGGCATCATTGGCAGAACAAATTGAAATACCCTTCAAGAGGGTTTCTAAAGTTTGCTGTTCGCCTTCTTCCATATAAAGCTGGCTCCCGCCCATACTGGCAGCTCTGGGACTTATGGTCACCACATCCGATAGGGAAACCTGATTGGATTCTATAGCTTCCATTGTAAGGAGCATGGTCATTATCTTTGTTACACTGGCCAGTGGTAATTTCTCATGTGAATTCTTTTCATATATGATTTCGCCACTATTTGCATGTATCAGAATTGCTGATTTTGCATTAATATCAAACTCCATTGCAAATATGGGATATGGTATTAGAAGTGATAAAATCACAGAAAATATAAACACCCGTACACAAAATTTTCTATTTTTTTTCATATTACAGCCTCCTTTTTCTTTTTATTTTTTCCCTTCACATTAGGGTTATTCTGAAAAAAGAACTGTACTATTAGGTATTATTAGTATATTTTCTCATTTTTATATGCAATAAGTGCTTTAATAAGTTTTTGCTTTATTTGTTTATTTTTACTTACTTTATAAGCTTTTTCAATGATTGCTTTAGCCTCTTTAACTTTTTCATCTTCATTTCCATGAATCTCTGCAATAACATCTCCTACTGTAACTTTATCACCCATTTTCTTTTGCAAAAGAATCCCTGCTGACAAATCTATTTTATCCTCTTTTTTATGGCGTCCTGCGCCTAAAGCCAATGCAGCCCTTCCAATGTCATCCGCATGGATCGTTTCTACATAACCCTCTTGATTCGCCAGAACATTTACTTTTATTTTAGCTGTTGGAAATAAATTAAAATCATAAATGATATTTTCATTACCCCCATGTGCCTTTACAAATTGAGAAAATTTTTCAAGGCCTTTTAAGTTTTTCAGATTAGTTTCAACCATCTGGTATGCTTCTTCATATGTTTTTGCTTTTTCACCTAAAAAAACCATATAGGCGGAAAGTTGTAAGGATAGTTCCGTTATATCTTCCGGTCCCTCTCCCTTCAGGACATTTATAGCTTCTTTCACCTCAAGTGCATTTCCTACTGCAGACCCTAAAGGTTGTGCCATATCTGTTATAAAAGCAGCTGTCTTCTTTCCAGCAGAATGCCCTATTTCAACCATATAATCTGCTAATTTCAAAGCACTGTCAAAATCTTTCATAAAAGCACCACTGCCACATTTTACATCCAATACAATAGCATCACTTCCAGAAGCAAGCTTTTTACTCATAATACTACCTGATATTAGACCCATATTGTCTACAGTTGCTGTTACGTCTCTTAAGGCATATAATTTTTTATCTGCAGGCGCGATATGAGCGGTCTGACCGATTACTGATATTCCAACTGAATTTACTGTATCTATAAATTCTTGTGATTCCACAGAAGTTCTATATCCCGAAATAGATTCAAGCTTGTCAATGGTACCTCCTGTAAAGCCCAATCCTCTTCCTGACATTTTTGCAATGGGCACACCACACGAAGCCGCAAGAGGTCCTACAATCAATGTTGTCTTATCCCCTACGCCTCCGGTGCTGTGTTTGTCTACTTTTATACCAGAAATAGAGGATAAATCTATATTATCACCGGAATATCTCATGGCATCCGTTAACATGAAAGTTTCTTTTTTAGTTAATCCTCTAAAATACACTGCCATTAAAAATGCAGATGCTTGGTAATCTGGAATGTCTCCTCGTGTATATCCTTCAATAAAAAAATCTATTTCTTCCTTTGTTAACTCTCCGCCTTCTCTTTTTTTATAGATGATATCATACATGGTCATTAGAATCACCGCCTTCTAAAGCCTTCAAAAAACTTTTCCCATATTTAGGCATTTTTACTTGAAGAATATCTGCCGTAGTTGCACCAATATCGGCAAAGGAATCTAAAGTGCCTAAATTTACGCCTGATTTAATCATCTCGCCATAAACAAGAATGGGAACATATTCTCGAGTATGATCGCTCCCCTTAAAAGTGGGGTCATTACCATGGTCTGCTGTAAGAATTAAAACATCTTCTTTCTTTAAGGCATTCAGAATCTCAGAAAGTCTATTATCAAAATCTTCAATGGCCCTTCCATAACCCTTTGGATCTCTTCTATGACCGTACTTTGCATCGAAATCCACAAGATTTGTAAATATAAGGCCTTCAAAATCATCATTTAAGGCACTAATGGTTTTATCCACCCCATCCATATTGCTTTCCGTATGTACAGCTTTTGTAATCCCTTTTCCATCAAAAATGTCTTCTATTTTTCCGATAGCATATACTGCCTTGCTTTCATTTTTAATTAAGTCCAAAACCGTTTCAGAAAAAGGCGGTATGGAGAAATCCCTGCGATTGGATGTTCTGGTATATTGATCCGTTTCTCCAATGAATGGACGCGCAATGACTCTGGCGACTTGCAAGTCTCCAACTAGCATTTCCCGAGCAGTCAAGCAAATATCATAGAGTTCTTTCAATGGAATCACATCTTCATGAGCAGCAATCTGAAAGACACTATCTGCAGAAGTGTACACAATAATATCTCCCGTTTTTATATGATGAGGCCCAAGCTCTTTTATAATCTCTGTTCCTGACGCTGGATAATTCCCAATGGTCTTTCTCCCAATTTTTTCTTCAAAAGCTTTGATAAAATCATCAGGAAATCCATTTGAGAAGGTTTTAAAGGGCGTATCAATATACAACCCCATCATCTCCCAGTGCCCTGTGGTGGTATCTTTTCCAACAGACATTTCCTTTAAACGACCATAAGATGCTTTTGGTTTATCTTTTTTTGAAATTTGTGTTAACCCATCAATATTTCCAATTCCCAAATCTGAAAGATTGGTTATGTTTAATCCTTTACAGGCATCTACAATATGTCCTAAAGTATTTGCCCCCAAATCCCCATAATCTTCAGCATCCGGCAAAGCCCCAATCCCCATACTATCCATTACAATGATAATGACTCTTTTCATTATTAATTCACATCCTTTTCTATGTGTATGGATGAGCATTGGCTCATCCCTGCCTTGTTTAGATAATAGATAACAGATAATAGATAACAGTTAAAGATGGTTTTGATACTCAAAATCTTCAATTATAACAATTATTTTTAGAATTGTTTCTATATTTTATAAAATATGAAAGTTTTGCCAAGCAAAACTAACCTTAACTATTATCTATTATCTTTTATCTTTTATCTTTTTTTAATCTTTTTATGCCCTCGGATGGGCTTTGTCATAAACTTCTTTTATCCTATTTTTAATAATCTCCGAATATATTTGTGTTGTAGAAATATCTGAATGACCCAATAGTTCTTGTACGGACTTTAAATCAGCACCATTTTGGACCAAATGAACTGCAAAAGAATGACGTAAAACTTGTGGTGTTATGGTTTTGTTAATTTTTGCTTTTTTAGTATAACTATTTATTATTTTCCACAATCCCTGTCGAGTCAATTTTTCACCATTATAGTTTACAAAAAGCGCTTTTTCATTCATATTATTCACCAACTTATCGCGGCTTTCATTGAGGTATTTTGCCAATGCTTGTTTGGAATGACTTCCCAAAGGAATAATCCTCGCTTTTCCATGCTCTCCATTACAGGATAAGAATCCCATTTTTAGATTAACATCCTCCATAGTTAAATCCACCAGTTCTGACACGCGAACACCTGTTGCATAAATCACTTCTAATAATGCTTTATCTCTCAACCCTTTCACCGTATGATCTGGTTGTTCCAAAAGTAATTCAACTTCTTCTAATGTTAAATAATCCGGTATTTTTTTTTGTATCTTGGGGGAGTCAATGCTAGAAGTAGGGTTTGTGTTTAAGATTCCCATTAATAAAAGATACCCTGAAAAAGAGCGGATGGATGCAATATTTCTTGAAATAGTTGAAGTAGATCTCCCTTGTCCTTTTAATTGCAATATATAAGAAATGATATAAGTTTTGTTAATTTCGTTTAGCTCACATTGATATTTCTCATTCAAATAAGTCAGAAAACTCCTAATATCTCTCTTATAGGCATTACGTGAATTGAGAGACAGGTCCTTTTCAGATATTAAGTAATCTGTATATTTATCTAATATATCATCCATTTTTTTCTCCTGTTTTTCCAATCTTTAGTTATATTATACAACAACACAGATGAAAAAAAAATAAAAGATAAAAGATAAGAAATAAGAGAGTTAACAGATAATAGAAAGATAGATAAGAGATAATGAAAAGATAGATAAGAGATAATGAAAAGATAGATAAGAGATAATGAAAAGATAGATAAGAGATAA
>JADQBM010000022.1:43418-51926 GCA_016278615.1 Clostridia bacterium
ATAAGAGATAATGAAAAGATAGATAAGAGATAATGAAAAGATAGATAAGAGATAACAGATAATAGATAACAGTTTAGGTGGATTCTTCGTGTACTCAGAATCTTCATCATAATAAAAAAATGGGATTTTGCCTAAGCAAAATCCTTCCTTAACTTTTATCTCTTATCTGTTATCTATTATCTTTAACTTTTCTTTAAATCGCTACAATCATTTTTATGAGAATTGGACAAATATAAGATTCGATTAAGCAACCTATAATAAACACTCCTGAAATAACAATAAAAATAGAAAGATAAGACCAAAAAAACTGCATATATCCTTTATTTTGAACACTGCCTTTTTTGAGAAGAACATTCCATGAAAATCCTATGGATACAGCCGTT
Organism: Clostridia bacterium; assembly: GCA_016278615.1. Taxonomy (GTDB): domain Bacteria; phylum Bacillota; class Clostridia; order Peptostreptococcales; family JAAYPU01; genus Soudan-22. The sequence goes on from JADQBM010000022.1 coordinate 43,802, forward strand.
GCAATCACATAGGCTGGTACCAGAACAATATTCTGTGGTAATATTGAGAAGATTGCCAACAACAACCCTTTCATCTGCATTTCTTCCATGAAAAATGCCGCCGCAAATCCAATGGTAATCCCTCTAAAAGTAAGGGCCCCAATGGCAATAGGAAACCCAATAACCGCTGAGCCCGATAAAAATATGATCCCAAGGAGTTTAAAGTTATTAATCAAAGATTTTATAAAGATTTGACTCTTGGGAAGGCTATCTAAATGAATCACATTGAAATAGGTATTTACAAAGTTCAGGAGATCACTTCTTTGAGATGTTCCCATCATCTTTTCAGTAAAAGCACCAATAGATATGCCCAAAACCAAAAAAAATAACACAAGCCATAAATTCAACCCATTTTTCCCCAAATATCCTGAGAAGATATCTTTCCCTTTTTTTCTCATAAGTAACCATTCCTTCCCCTTAGGGTATACCCCTATCTTTTCACGACGCCCAACAGGCCCCTGCGGCATCTTATTTTCATGTGCCTTATAACTTCTTTTCATAATAAAAATATGCTTGTCACTACCTGTTTATTACTTTTTGTCCAAATCGAGTAGGAGGAAATTAATTAATTTAATTTCCGTCCTCTCACACCACCGTACGTACCGTTCGGTATACGGCGGTTCGTTAAGAATTATGTATCAGTTGATATCGTTCTAAAATACTTGTATATCCAAGGTTTTTAAGATATTGATTGGTTATGGTTGTGCCAAGTATAGGGCTATTGGATATTCTCCAGTAGCTCTTTCTTGTGTTTGCATGCTCAAGTGCTTTGTTCTTTGGTATGCCTAACTTTATCAGTCTTGCATATCTTGTTCTGACTCTTTTCCATTGCTTCCATATGCATGCTCTAAGCCTTCTGCGCACCCACCCATCAATTAGAAATAGCTGTGTTTTTCCTTTTGCTATCCCATAGTAATTTACCCACCCTATGATGTATTGTTTTAGTTTCAGTAATCTTTGTTCCATACTGATTCCAGTGTTTCGATTGGTGAGTTCTTTAAGTTTTTCCTTGAATCTTTTGTACGCTTTCTTATGAATTTTAATGTTGTATACGCCTTTACTTTTGTGAAAGGAGAATCCCAAGAATTTTCTGCGTACTACTAAGTCTACAGCACTTTTCTTTTCATTGATTTTAAGTCTTAATTGACCTTCAATAATTTTCTTTATGCTTGCCATAACTCTTTTCCCTGCTTTTTCGCTTTTGACATAGATGTTACAGTCATCTGCGTATCTACAGAATTTGTGTCCTCTCTCTTCAAGCTCTTTGTCTACTTCGTCTAATAGTATGTTTGCGAGCAAAGGACTTAAAGGTCCTCCTTGTGGTGTTCCTTCTTCTGTCCTGACTTGGATTCCCTCCGCCATGATTCCTGCTTCAAGGTATTTCCTGATAAGCTTAAGTAGTCTTTTGTCTTTGATTTTCCTTGATAGTCTTCCCATTAATATATCGTGGTTGACTTTATCAAAGAATTTCTCTAAGTCCATATCCACTACCCATATGTACCCTTCGTTTACATACTTTTCCGCTTGTTTTATGGCTTGGTGTGCACTCTTGTTCGGTCTGAATCCATAGCTGCTTTTTGAAAAGGTCGGGTCATATATTTTGTTCATTTCTTGGGCTATGGCTTGTTGTACGAGTCGGTCTTGTACTGTAGGTATTCCCAAGTATCTTGTTCCTCCATCTGCTTTTGGTATTCCTTTTCTTCTTACAGGTGAAGGTACATAGGTTCCTGCCAATAGTTTTTCTTTTATGGTTGCCCAGTTGTAGATAAGATGCTCTCGAAGTTCATCGGTTTTCATCCCATCTACTCCATGGCTTCCTTTGTTCTTTTTTACTCTTTTAAGTGCTATTTTCATGTTTTCTTTTCTTAACACTTTTTCCAGTAGGTTGGCAGTATCTTCTGCTACATCGTTTCTTCTTTCTCCCTTTGTCTTTACCAAATTTTTGCTCTGCGACCCTTGATTACCTTGGATTTCCATTCCTACTTCTTCAAGGTGTCCTGATTTCTCAGTTATCTGCTTTCTTTGCTTTTCATTTGATTTTTCCAAAGTCAGAAACCTCCTAACGTTCAGTCCTTCCCATCCAATCTATAGCTCAGATGGTACTATGACCTCTGCTGACTTCTCAGAGTTCAGCTATACATCACTGCATAAGTTGTTGTTTGGTTTTCTACCTTCCAACGTTACTCCGAGACCTCCCCAGGTAAGAGCACTTACTTTCACTCCATCTCTTCGCCACATTTACTGATATTGATTTCGAGTAGTTATTGGACTTCACTTTGTTTAGCAAGCTTATCCTCAATATCAGCCTCTTATGTGATTCGTGTTCCTCGAAGCAGAGTTTTGCCGCCGACTTCCTTCAGATTCCACCTCACGATGGACACCCTTGTCTTAAGCTAATGGTTGGCACTACCAGCCCCCATATCGGACTTTCACCGACAAGCAAGTGCCCATGCTGGGCACACTAAAAAAGAGAATTTGTCTTTGACAAATTCTCCACCTTCATTATTCATTATTCATTATTCATTATTCATTATTCATTATTCATTATTCATTTGAATAGAATGAACCGCCTGAATCGCCACAATGGTTTTACCATCTATTATTTCTCCCTTTTCAATCATTTGAACAAGGGAATCTAAATCATACTGGACGGTCTCTACATGCTCATTTTCATCAGGTTCGGCCTCTCCAGAAGTAAGGTCTTGAGCCAAATACAAATAAATCTTTTCTGATGAAAAACCGGGAGAAGAATAAAATGTATAAAGATGTTTCAATTTTGATGCAGTATATCCCGTTTCCTCTTTTAGTTCACGGGCAGCTGTTTTTTCAGGCAATTCATCTTTTTCTATTTTGCCTGCAGGAATTTCCAAGAGTACTTGCTCAGCTGCTTTTCGAAATTGCCTTACCAACACCATTTTGTCATCATCAACTAAGGCTGCAATTGCAACGCCTCCCGGATGCTCTACGATTTCTCTGAAGGATTCTCCGCCCTCTTTTGTTCTGATTTTATCTTTACGAACATTAATTATTTTACCTTTGAATATCCATTCACTACTAAGTGTTGATTCATGAAAAACCATTGCAAACTCCTTATTTACTCATTTTTTTACTTTTATCGGTACATATTTTAACGGCTTCAATAACTGCATGTCTTAACCCATTTTTTTCTAATGATGCCACAGCTTCAATGGTAGTGCCTCCTGGAGAACACACCATATCCTTTAATTCCCCTGGATGCTTAGCCGTTTCCAAAACCATTTTTGCTGCACCTAAAACAGATTGTGCCGCAAACTCATAAGCCTGATTCCGTGGCATTCCTTGAAGAACCGCCCCATCCGCCAAAGCTTCAATAAACATGTAGACATACGCTGGGCTACTGCCACTTACGCCGGGAATGACATCCATTAATTTCTCTTCAATAACTTCCGTCTTTCCCACTGCCGAAAAAACATCTTTTACTTGTAAAAATTCATCTTCTGAAATGTTAGCATTTGGTGATAAAGCAGTTATGCCTTCATTTACCAAAGCCGGCGTATTTGGCATAGTCCGCACAACTTTTACAGGCATTTTGAAAAAGCTTTCAATATATGAAATGGAAATACCAGCAGCAATGGATACCAAAATATGTCTGCTTTTTATATTTGGACTTATTTTCTCAAGAATAGATGCATATGTACCTGGCTTCACTGCAAGAATGATACTGTCACAATTGTTTACAACCTCTTCAATGGAATCACACGAATGAATGCCCTGTTCATGAGCCAATTCTTCTAATTTTGCACTCAATGTGTCGTAGGCATAAACTTTATTTTTATTGTTACTATTTTGCCCAACATATCCTTTTATTAAAGCAGTCCCCATGTTTCCAGTTCCAATAAAACCTATTTTCATCTTAATCCCTCCCTAAAAAAAAGAGTTGCCACCTCTTTATTATTTAATAAATCAATAAGAATATCCCTTTTCTTCCCATTGGTCAGGATCATTGGGATGCCATATTTATTCACCTTTCTTGCCGCCTCCAATTTTGTCAGTATTCCTCCAGTGCCAAAGTCGCTTTTCCCTTCCATTTCAATTTCAGACTCTAATAAATCAATGTCTTTTATTTCTTCAATTAAGCGTACTTCTTTATTATTCTTTGGATTTTTATTATAAACACCGTCAATATCACTCATCATAATCAACAAATCTGCATCCCATAAATTTGCAGTTAGCGCTGCAAGGGTATCATTATCTCCAATTTTTATTTCCTCAACACTGACCGTATCATTTTCATTTATGATGGGAATGACTCCCTCATCCACTAAGGTAAACAGTGTATTTCTAATATTTAAAGTTCTATTGGGATCATTAAAATCATCTCGTGTTAACAGAAGTTGTCCAATATGAATATTAAATTCACTAAAAGTATTATTATAGGCATTCATAAGCTCTACCTGTCCAACAGCACAAAGTGCCTGTTTGTAGTGCATATCTTCCTTTCTCACCCATTTGTCAATGGCAGCGGTCCCTGCAATTCTCGCTCCTGATGAAACAATGACAACTTGTTTGTGCATTTTTATTAACTCATAAATTTGAGTTCCGATATTTTGTAATAAAGCTTTATTAATCTGACCTTCATCATTCGAAAGTGTATTGCTTCCTATTTTGATTACAATCTTGCGGCTTTTTTTAATTATTTCACTTATCATTGTATTCCCTCTTATTCTCTGATTTGTCCATTACCTCTTATGACATACTTGATGGTAACCAGTTCATTAAGACCCATGGGTCCCCTGGCGTGCATTTTTTGAGTGCTGATACCCATTTCACATCCAAAACCAAATGCACCTCCATCTGTAAACCTGGTAGATGCATTCACATAAACAGATGCTGCATCAATTTCTCTTAAAAATTTTTCTGAATTAGAATAATCTTCTGTTACAATACACTCCGAGTGTTTCGTTCCATACTTTCCAATATGAGAAATGGCTTCGTCTAAATCCCTAACAACTTTTACTGCCAAAATGTAGTCCAAATACTCCTCAGCCCAGTCTTCCTCTGCGGCTTCATGAACGTCGATAATCTGTCTCGTTAAAGGACATCCCCTTAATTCTACTTTATCATTTAAAGCCTCTTTTAAACGGGGTAAAAATTCTTCTGAAATATTCTGATGAACCAGTACCGTTTCACAGGCATTACACACACCCGGTCTTTGGGTTTTAGCATTGACCACAATTTTAACAGCATCTTCTATCTTTCCAGACGCATCAATAAAGGTATGACAATTACCCACTCCCGTTTCAATAGTTGGCACAGTAGCGTTTTGAACAACAGATTGTATGAGTCCACTTCCACCTCTTGGGATTATAAGATCAATATATTCATTTAATTTCAGCATCTCCATTACAGATTCCCGAGATGTGTCTTCTATGAGCTCAATAACCTCTCCAGAAATGGCGCTTTTCATCAAGCCATCTTTGATGGCAAATACCAAAGCCTTATTTGAAAAAATAGCAGAGGAACTTCCTCTTAGTAAAATACAATTTCCACTCTTAATGGCCAATGCAAAAGCATCCACCGTAACGTTGGGTCGGGACTCATAAATGATTCCCACAACCCCTAAAGGAACCGTCATTTTGCTGATATTTAAACCATTTTCAAGGGTCCATACATCATTACTTTTCCAAACAGGATCTTTTAGCTCAATAATCGTGTTAATCCCTTCTACTATTTCCAATATTCTTTCTTCTGTTAATTTCAGTCGATCAATAAGGCTTTCTTTCATATTCATTCTCATAGCTGCCTCAATATCCTTTTGATTTTCCACAAGAATCAGAGCCTTATATTCTACTATACTTTCTGCAACCTTTCGTAAAGCGTCGTTTTTATCTTTGGTGCTTGCATGACTTAATAGATTTGAAGCACTTTTAAGAAGCTTCCCTTTATTTGAAATTTCCGACATATCAACACCTGTACCCTTTCATTTTTCCTAAACATTTAAATCTATTTCAATGCCTATTTCGTCTTTGTGTTTTTCGAAAATAGGTTTTATATGTTCAATGATAAATTCCTCAACCTGTTCAGATGCTCGCCCCGTAAACCGTTCCGGTAACGTTAAACTGGCTATATCTTTCTCCGAAAGATTAAATGTCGAATCCTTTAGGATTCGAGTAAGGAGGTCATTATCCAATCCCTGGTCCTTAACTCTTTTAGAAGCTTCCATGGAATGTACCCTGATTTTTTCATGAAGTTCCTGGCGATCTCCGCCCTTTTTAACAGACTCCATAATAATATTCTCAGTAGCCATGAAAGGAAGCTCATTCATAATATGTTGTCCAATAACTTTCTCATGCACCACAAACCCACTGGAGATATTGATGCAAATGTCTAATATGGCATCCGCCGCCATAAAACTTTCAGGTATAACAATTCTTCTGTTAGCAGAATCATCTAAAGTCCTTTCGAACCATTGGGTTGCAGATGTCATAGCGGTATTTGTAGTAGCACTAATAACATATCGGGCTAAAGAAGCTGCCCGCTCACTTCTCATGGGGTTTCTCTTATAGGCCATGGCAGAAGAACCTATCTGATTCTTTTCAAAGGGTTCCTCAACTTCCTTTAAGTGTTGAAGCAGTCTGATATCATTGGTCATTTTATGCACACTCTGACCAATGCCGCTTAAGGCTGAGAGGATTTTATAATCGATCTTTCTGGTATAAGTTTGGCCGGATACCGGTATTGATTTCTCAAAACCTAATTTTTTAACAACCAATTGATCCAGCATTTTCACTTTATTGTGATCCCCTTCAAACAAATTCAAAAAACTTGCCTGTGTTCCAGTTGTCCCTTTGACGCCTCTTAGCATTAAACCATTTATAATACTTTCAATTTCCTCATAATCCAGTAAAAAGTCCATCATCCATAAGGTCGCCCTCTTACCTACTGTTGTCAGCTGTGCAGGCTGAAAATGTGTGAATCCTAATGTAGGTAGATCTTTGTACTTCTCAGCAAATAAACTTAACCCATGTAAAAGATTGACCAATTTGCTTCGAATCATAACACAAGCTTTTTTCATTATGATAATATCCGTATTATCCCCTACAAAGGCACTGGTAGCACCCAGATGGATAATGGGCTTTGCTTTAGGACACTGCAAGCCATAGGCGTAAACATGCGCCATAACGTCATGTCGCACCTCTTTTTCTCTTTTTTGAGCATCTTCATAATTAATTTGCTCTCTATAACTTTTTAATTCTTCTATCTGTTCTTCAGAAATATTGATTCCTAATTCTTTTTCTGATTCAGCAAGAGCAATCCAAAGGGTTCTCCACATTTTAAACTTTTCATCAGAAGAGAAAACAGAAGCCATCTTTCGACTTGTATATCGGGTAATCAATGGATTTTCATATTGATCCGTCAAATTTCATTCTCCTTTCGCTAAAACCTTAAGATACTTTATTATAGGATACAATATTTGCACCTCTGATTCAATCATTAAAGATAAACAGAGTTCTTAACTTCAGGTGGAGTTTTCGCCCTTAACGAGCACAGGCGACTTAAGAGACTCCATCTGAAGCTTATCAAGTAAGACTCAGCTCAGAGCACTGAGCGCTTAGTCGTCTTATCCAGGGGCTTTACAATTCTTTCTTCAACACTTTTGAAGTACTAGAATTGTGAGCCATCGGGTAAATCGTTATCCAGGGCTGTTGAATTCTAATCTTATTAGCTGCTCTTAGAATTCTTAGTCATGGGAAAAAGTAAAAAAACCTGCTTGCTGATGCAAACAGGTCAAATAAATAATCTTTATTATCTCGGTTCAACAATCAATTTAATTGCTGTCCTTTCTTCTCCATCGATTAGGATGTCTGTAAATGCAGGTATACAGATTAAATCAATACCACTGGGAGCTACAAAACCTCGTGCAATCGCAACAGCTTTTACCGCCTGGTTAAGGGCACCAGCTCCAATAGCTTGCATTTCTGCTCCTCCTTTTTCCCTTAATACTCCTGCTAATGCTCCTGCTACTGAATTGGGGCTAGACTTAGCTGAAACTTTTAATACTTCCATTGTTATGACCTCCTTCAGTTTTTAGATTACTAGTAAAAAT
>JADQBM010000019.1 GCA_016278615.1 Clostridia bacterium
AGGTCAGGTGTCGCGAAGTCTAAATCTTTGATTTAGTTAACGAAGCCGATAAATCTACCATAACACTTGCACTTCAACGTCTTATTACTTAAACTTCAACTTACTCTTTTCTTACACTTACACTTAAGCTTTCACTTTTCAAACTGTCACCTGTACTGTCTGGGCAGGCACAAGACCAGCCCCTACGAATAGAATCTCCTGTCTTACGGTCAACCGCAAGGGTCGTCCCTACATGTCCCTAATCTCTGATCTTACTTATCCCTACTCCTCTAACCTTAAAACGAAGATTTTGGAACAAAATCCTCCACAACTGTTATCTTTTATCTATCTTTCTGTCACCTGTAACCTATTCTAACAATCTGCTTTCCAAGACTTGCCCCATCTCAAAATCTTCAATCTGCATGTAATAAACTGCTGAATCCACCAAGGCTTCCATAGGAGTCAGTCCGATAATTTCACTTCCTACAACTGGCACCCCATATCTTTTGGCTTCAAATTTTACTGTTTCAAAAACTCTATACAACGCTGTCTTCGTAAAGTCGGTCATATTAATGGAAACCTGTACGATTCCTCTCTCTTTCAAATCTACACCCATGGCTTTTGTAAATTTGTATCCTCCTGAAATATGGCGGATACATTTAGCAATTTTATCAGCCACACCAATATCCCCTGTTCCCAAGTTAATATTAAAAGCAACCAAAGGCATTCTCGCTCCTATGACCATGGCGCCGGCAGTAGGGTGACTTTCACTTGGTCCGAAATCTGGTTTCCATTCAGGCTGTAGAATCTTTTCATTAAGTCCCTCATACTGGCCCTTTCTAATCTTTGCAAGATTTTCCCTTAAAGGCGTACTAGCCGCCTTTTCGTAAAGATAAATGGGAATATGATACTTTTCTGCTATTTCTTTAGCTACTTCTTTTGCAAACACAACGGACTCATCCATATCCATATTCTTTATTGGAATAAAGGGGATGACATCGGCAGCTCCCATTCTGGGATGTTCGCCTTTATGCTGATTCATATTGATTTCCCTTATTGCAACTCCTACAGCTTCAACTACAGCTTTTTTGACGCCATCTGGTTCACCTATTACAGTTACCACTGTCCTATTATGATCTTTGTCTGCGCTGTAATCCAAAAGCTTACACCCTTGGGTTGTAATAAAAGGTGCTATTATTCTCTGTATTTTTTCCAAATCTCTACCTTCACTGAAATTTGGTACGCACTCTATAATTTTCGCCATTTTTCTACCTCCTTATTTCTTGTCATGCCTCTCAAAGGCCTTCGTAATGGTTTTCTTGATTAAATCATCTTTGGGAATATGAGGAATCGTAATATGCCCTGCCCCTTGATAGTTCTCGTTATATGCCTGACAGGTTTCAATAGCATTGGGATTTCTTGCCCACGAGCGTCTTGCCACACCACCCATAACATCCCACATCATGGCAGATTTAATAATGTCATCCACTCTTTTGGAACCGTCTAAAACCAAACCAAAGCCACCATTTATTGCCTTGCCTATACCAACACCCCCACCATTATGTAGTGCTACTAAGCTCATACCTCTTGCTGCATTACCTGCAAAGCATTGGGTTGCCATATCCGCCATCACATTACTGCCGTCCTTGATATTTGAAGTTTCTCTAAAAGGAGAATCCGTTCCGCTGACATCATGGTGATCTCTTCCCAACATAATAGGACCCACTTCACCATGACGGACCATGTCATTAAATTTTAGAGCTATCTTTGTTCTTCCTTCTGCATCCTGGTATAGAATTCTTGCTTTTGTCCCAACCACTAATTGATTCTTATGGGCATCCCGTATCCATATCCAATTATCCCGATCCTGGCCACGCCTGTTGGGATCTATACAAGACATTGCCTCTTGATCTGTCTTTGCCAAATCCTCTTCTTTCCCACTGAGACAAACCCATCGGAAAGGTCCATAGCCATAGTCAAAAAGATTGGGTCCCATTATATCTTCAACATAAGAAGGAAATATAAACCCATCCTTTTCATCAATGCCATTTTTGGATATCTCATTGACACCTGCATCATACATAGCCTTCATAAAAGAATTGCCATAATCGAAGAAATATGTGCCTCTGCTTACCAATACTTTAATAAGTTCAAAGTGTTTGCAAAGTGACTTATTAACTAATTCTATAAATTTAGGCCTATCTGTATTTAATAATTGAGTCCTTTCTTCAAAGGTAGTATTCTGTGGACAGTAACCTCCTTCGTATGCAGCATGACAGGACGTTTGATCCGATAACAGATGGACTTTTTTATTATAATCCACTGCATATTGAAGCAAGTCAACAATATTTCCATGATAGCCAATGGATATTGTTTTTCCATTGGTCACATGTTCTTCTGCTAATTGAAAAGCTTCTTGAAGATTATCAGTTATTTTACCTACCCAACCTTGCTTATATCTGGTTTCTATTCTTGAGCGGTCCACTTCTGCTATTATTCCCACACCATTTGCAATCTCTATTGCTTTTGCTTGTGCACCACTCATACCACCTAAGCCGGAAGTAACTAAGAGTTTCCCTTTCAAATCATCCTCTTCAGAAATACCAAGCTTCGTCCTTCCAGCTGTAAGAAGGGTGTTAAAAGTCCCGTGAACAATTCCTTGCGGACCGATATACATCCAGCCACCTGCTGTCATCTGACCATAGTTTGCTACCCCCATTTGCTCTGCTATTTCCCAGTCTTTTTGGTTGTCGAACATTCCCACCATTAGAGCATTTGTTATGATGACTCTCGGCGCATCCTCCTTTGATGGGAAAAGACCCAAAGGATGACCTGATTCTATAACCAACGTCTGTTCTCGTGTCATTACCTCAAGGTATTTTTTAATCAACCTATATTGGAGCCAATTTTGACAAACTTGACCTGTCTCACCATATGTAACAAGTTCATATGGATATAGGGCAATCTCGAAATCTAAATTGTTATCAATCATAACCTGAAAGGCTTTTCCTTCAATACAATTCCCTTTATACGCATCAACGCTTTTGCCTTGTATTCTGCCAGGTGGTCGATATCGATAAGCATAAATCCGCCCATATAGCATCAGTTCTTCTAAGAATTCAGGGGCCAAGATATCGTGAAGCTGTACTGGAACATAACGAAGTGCATTCTTAAGGGCAACTTCTGTCTGTGATTGGCTTAATCTGAAGCCCCTGCTTGGAGCTCTTCTAATCCCAACTTTAAATTCCGGCATCTCTGGCAGCTGATTATCTAATTTTATGGTCGAGTTTTTCAATACATCCTGATCTGTCAAATCTCTACCTCCTTTTCCATTACTCCTTTATTTTGTTTAGTGTCTTCATTACATCTTCAACAAAATCGTGTTTCTTTAATAGCTCAACAACTTTATTAATATCATGATAAAGGACTCGATCCGTATCCAAGACAGGTATTATTTCTCTTATAATTTTATAGGCTTCTTGGGTCCCTTTTCCTAATGTCTCTGGCTCTTGTAAGTCTATGGCTTGAACCGCACACATTAATTCTATTGCCAGTACATGCCTTAAGTTTTCTACCACTTCCCCGGCTTTTCTGGCAGAAATGGCACCCATGCTTACATGGTCTTCCTGATTGGCAGAAGTTGGAATGGAATCCACACTTGCAGGTGATGCCAATAGCTTATTTTCAGACACAAGAGAGGCTGCCGTATACTGAGCAATCATATACCCTGAGTTTAAACCACTGTTCTTTGCTAAAAAAGGAGATAGTCCACTGAGTTGCGGGTTAACAAGCCTTTCTATTCTTCTTTCACTGATATTTGCCAATTCAGAAAGCGCTATCGCAAGAAAGTCCAATGCCAACGCCAAAGGCTGCCCGTGGAAATTACCTCCAGAGAGGATCTCATCATCATCTGGGAAAACAATAGGATTATCTGTAACGGAATTCATTTCAATATTTAGAACGTTTTTTACATAGTTAATGGCATCAAGTGAAGCCCCATGAACCTGTGGTATACATCTCAATGAGTAGGCATCCTGAATGCGACCTGATTTATTGACGTAGGTGCTTCCTTTTATGAGCTCCCGTACATCTTCCGCGCATTTTACCTGCCCCATATGGGGTCTAACCCGATGAATTCTTGGATCCATAGCATCTGTCAGCCCCTGCAAAGCTTCTAAAGTCAGCGCTGCTGCTATATTAGCCGTGTTGATGAGGAATTCTGCCTCATAGATATACAGTGAGCCCAGCGCCGTCATGATCTGGGTTCCATTAATTAACCCCAAACCATCCTTTCCTTCCAATTCTACTATGGGTATTCCTGCGCCTTTCATAGCGGATGACCCATCCATTTTTACCCCATTATAAACAGCTTCTCCTAAACCAATCATAACCAATGCAACATGAGCCAAATTGGCTAAATCACCGCTGGCACCCAAAGAGCCTTTTTCTGGGATAACGGGATGCACCCCTTTGTTTAACATCTCAATGAGGGTCTCCACTACACGTAGATTAACACCTGAATGGCCATTTGCTAAAGTGTTGGCTCTAAGAAGCATAATAGCACGAGTAATTTCTTCATTGAAAGGCTTTCCTACTCCGCAGGCATGGCTCATAATCAGATTCTTTTGAAGTTCTCTTGACTGTTTTTCATCAATAACAATATGGCTCAACTGTCCAAATCCCGTTGTAATCCCATATACGGGTTTTTTATTATCGATTTTGTGTTTTACTGTCTCATAAGACTTGATAATTCTCAGCTGAGCTTCTTTGGATATTTCCACTTGTTCTTTAAATCTGGCGACGCCAATAATATCCCCTATTTTAAGATCGTGGCCTGTAATTTGATTTTTCTTTCTATTAATTGTATTCATATTCACCCTCCCTGAGCCGATTTTTCAATAAAAAAGGGCAAAACTCAACATAATTGAGTTTTGCCCCCTAATAACTATTATCTCTGGGCATTTCAACAAACAATTTAATTCATCAAATCTACTTATATTATTTTATACCTCTTTCAGGCTCAATATAAACTAAGCAGAAAATTTGAGGTTATTTTTTAATTATACCACGCTTTACAGTTCTTGAAAACCTGTCAATGTCTTTTAAAAACCCTTTAACTTGTCCTTTTGCATATGGTAAAATAAATTAACCATTTTGTTTTAAAGGAGAATAGTAAAATGTCTAAAAAGATAGCCGTTATTTATAAATCTAAATATGGAAGCACAAAGCGATATGCCCAATGGATTGCCCAAGAAACCCACGGAGACTTATATGAAAGATCTCAAGTAGGTATCCAGGATTTGCTAAAATATGATGTTATCGTTTATGGTGGTTCCCTCCACGCTGTAGGAATTAAAGGTGTTGACCTCATTACAAATCATATGGATGAATTGGCAAATAAAAAAATCATTGTTATTGGGACAGGTGCATCTCCAATAAAAGAAGCAAACACTCGAAGTATTTTAGAGAATAATTTTGAAGAAAGCTTACGAGATAGAATTTATTTCTTTCAGCTGAGAGGTGCTTTCAATTACAAGAATTTATCTTTCGTAGACAAAATGATGATGAATATGTTGCGTTTTCAGATTAAGAGAAAAAAAGAGCTGGATGAAGACAGCAAGGGTTTACTGACTTCATTTTATCAGCCTTTTGATTTTACAGATAAAGAGGCCATTTTACCTATCCTTCAATGCATTAATGAATAACCCAACTTTCCCATCTCATAAAAGCACTTCTTAAATTGTAATTTCAATGTCGATAGAGATGTTTAATGTATTTATTTGCAGGTTTGCATTTGTTTTTGCAGAAAATTTCAATTAAGGAATTTAAATATTTATTTACTGTAAAAACCGGTCCCTACATAACATTTTGCATGAATTTAGCGTACCGCGTCTTTGCTGAAGCTTAACCTTATCTTAAGGGTTCGTTTGCAAAACAAAAATAAATACATTGAACGTCTCCCATAGTAACTGGAACATTAATCTAGCTTTCGTGGTGGAAAGTTGAGTTAATAGTAGATTTTTATGCCTTAGATGGCTAAAGTATAAATGTCGACTTCTACTTCTTTCTCCCGCATAGCCGTGATTTTAGGCATGGCCTCCAGAAAGTGCTTT
>JADQBM010000097.1 GCA_016278615.1 Clostridia bacterium
CAATAAATATCCTTTTTTTCAATTTATTAGGATTTGTTTTTCAGTGGTTCCGAACGGTTCCTGCGGTTAGATTAACGTGAATGTGTAGAAATCTTCTCGGGTACCGCTATAGAGGATGGTGCCTGTGTTACTTAACTTATCAAATTACACTTGCAATATAACATTGAAAGTGAATATTAAAAGACAAGAATGTTATATTAGGAGGTAGTTGAATTGTTAGTGACAGCTGGGAATTATTGGATCTATAAGATTTAGTATAGTGAGGACTCAGCAATGGGAAAATTACATAAAAGAATATAAAGAACAGCTAATAAACCTCATTAACGAGAATTTGCCTGATACTATGATGGGCAGCTGCGATTAATAGAGGACGAGGATGAATTATCAATAAGAATAACATTACAAGACGAGCTATCTTATCAAGATTTTAAGATAGAAAATCCACTAAAGGTTTTTCTGATAGTAAGTCACATTATGGCAAGACATAACTACAAAAAGGCATTAAACAGTAAGCTGAAAGATTTTTTTATTTCTTTATTGAATGAACCATAGGGTCAGTTCTGTCGATTGAGTCTTTCTGAAAAAAAAGCAGCCTGAATCCCTGATTTACAGGGGGTGCGGCTGTTTATTTTTCTGTCTTTCTAGAAAAAAATCCATAGCAAAACTGAGTTTCGCATAGTTTAGTTTCATTAAAAAATTGATATAAATTAAAAGTCTAAATATTCAGAATCTTTTGTTGACATTCTAAATTTTCTGTATTATCATGAAATTATAATCTCAGTTAAACATTTACGTAAACATTTAACTAAGCTAAATATATCCGATGAAAAATTGAACTTATGGGGAGGATGGTCTATGGAATGAGATTTTTATGCCATAACAATTAGTTGGAATCGAACTGCCCTGAATGGGTGGAGGAGGAAGAAAATGAAAAAAGTAATTTACTTAATTCTAATCCTTATGCTAGTTTTATCATCTTTCAACTTATATGGATGCGGAAGTGCCGATGTTGAACCGGGCAGTGATCCCGCTGAAACGGGTAGTGATCCCGTTGTTGCAGATGATATCTATTATCCATATATTGGAGCCGTTCTTGAATTACCCTATTTTATTGATCATAGAGTGGGTTTAGAACTTGCAGGCAAATACTGGGGAACGAATACTGTTACCCTAGGACCCAGTGACTACGATATGAGTGTAATGACTTCAGTTATTGACCAGCAAATTGCACAAAACCCAACAGCTCTATTCATATCTGCCTTTGAAGATACTTTGTCACCTGTTATCGACAAGGCAGTTGATGCAGGTATACCAGTTTTTACAATTGATATGGATACAATAGAGAGTAAACGACAAGTATTCATCGGTGGTGATACAATTGACTATGGTAGGGTTCACGCTCGCACTATGGCCGAAGCTATAAATGGTAAAGGTGAAGTTATCCTTATGTGGAAAATGGGACAAAACAGCCAAGACCAACGGGCTTATGGTTTTAAAGATGAGCTAAAGAAATATCCTAATATTAAAATCATTCAAGAAGTAAATTCTGAAACGGATTCCTCAAAAGATGCGGACGCTTTAAAAGCAGCTTTGCAGGCAAATCCCAATGCAAATGGAATTTCGACTCTTGTTGCATCAGGCCCTGTTGCAGCAGCCACTGCTGTCCGTGAAGTTGGCAAATCAGGAGAAGTTAAGATTATTGGCGATTCAAAAGACGAACCTACTCTCAAACTAATTGAAAGTGGTGAAATATATGCCACTGTAGCTATTAAAACCATTACAGAGAACTGGTATGCAGCGATGCTAGTAGATGGAATAGTAAAGGACAATGTTCAAATTTCTAATAATGATGAATTGGCTGGAGTTAACTCTCTTCCATCTTTTATTGATATAGGTACATTTGCAATCACAAAAGATAATGTTGAACATTTTTATTTACCAGATGATCCCTTTGATTACAGCAACTTTAATGTTACAACACCATCTGCTGATGAAACATATTACTTAATTGGCGGTGTACTTGAACTTGAATACTTTTTAGATCATAAAATTGGTTTTGAGGCAGCTTGTGAGGAGTTGGGCGTTAAAGGAATGTTCCAGGGGCCTAGCAACTATGACATGGCCGCTATGACGTCAGTCATTGAGCAAGCCATATCACAAAAACCAGCAGGGATACTTGTAATGGCCTTTGAGGATACTTTAGCCCCTGCAATAAATAAAGCAGTTGCAGCTGGCATTCCAGTTGTTACGATTGACATGGATACTGTCGAAAGTGATAGGCACATGTTTGTAGGTGGCGACACAGTCGAATATGGTAGAATCCATGCACGCACTATGGCAGAGGCTTTAGATGGTAAAGGCGAAGTCATCCTAATGTGGAAAATGGGTCAAAATAGCCAAGACCAACGGGCCTTTGGTTTTAAAGATGAACTGAAGAAATATCCTGATATAAAGATCGTACAAGAAGTAAACTCTGAAACAGACTCTTCAAAAGACGCAGATGCTTTAAAAGCAGCATTACAAGCAAATCCAAATGCAACTGGAATTTCAACTCTTGTGGCATCAGGACCTGTTGCAGCAGCAACTGCTGTCCGTGAAGTTAGCAAAACAGGTGAAGTTATGATAGTTGGAGATTCAAAAGACGAGCCAACATTGAACCTGCTTGAAAAGGGTGAGCTGTATGCAACGGTTGCTATTAAAACACGTATTGAGCCATATATTGCAATGAAAATGCTTTATCTTATGAATCATACTAATTTGTCAATTTCCCAAGATGACGAAGCTGCCGGCATGAGTGTATTACCTACGCGTGTAGATATCGGGACGTTTGTAATATATGAAGATACAGCAAAGTATTTCTATATGGACTAAAAAGTAAGCAACAAAGGGGAGACATTATCTCCCCTTACATTCTTAATTTTTAGAAATTTAAACACTGTGAGTGATTCTTTTGCTGGAAAGGAAAAGTTATGAGTGAGAAATCAGATGCAACTAAATTACTCGAAGTTAAAAACATTTGCAAATCCTTCTATGGAAATAAAGTGCTTGATGATGTAAGCTTCGATCTCAAATATGGTGAAGTTCTAGGATTAATTGGTCAAAACGGGGCAGGGAAAAGCACTCTGGTTAAGATACTGACCGGTGTATACAGACTTGACAGTGGAAATGTAAAAATTGAAGGCGAAGCAGTTGACCTTTTTGATATTAATATTGCAAACGAGAAAGGAATTGCTTTAGTATTTCAAGAACTTTCGATTACTTTGAATATGACAGTGGCTGAAAATATTTTCATAAAAAATGAGCCTACAAAAGCCTTTGGCCTTGTAGATCGTAAAAGGTTAAATGAAAAAGCGCAAGACTTAATATCACGATTCGATGTGAATATTAAGGCAGATGACATGGTCAGTAAATTATCAATTGGGGAGAGGCAGATTGTCGAAATTCTAAAGGCAATCGCAAAGAAACCTAAAGTTCTAATTCTTGATGAACCCACTTCATCTCTTGAAGAAGCAGAGATAAATATATTATATAATTTTATTGAAGAACTAATAAAGAATAACTTATCAATTATCTATATCTCCCATCACATGAGTGAGATTTTTCGAATTGTTGACAGAGTCTTGGTGCTGAGAGATGGTAAACAGGTTGGCATGTTTAATAGAGATGAAACAAATATGAATGATCTAATTAAAATAATGATTAATCAGGATATCGTAGCACATTTTGGGGGCTCGAATGACAAGAATGTTTCTTCGGAGACGATATTTGAAACTAAGAATCTCACTAAGAAATCAAGATTTAAAGATATAAATATAACGGTTAATAAAGGTGAGATCCTGGGTATAACCGGCATTGTAGGATGTGGAAAGTCAGAATTATGCCAATCTATTTATGGAGTAACAAGAACTGACGAAGGCGAAATGTACTTAGAGGGCAAAAAAGTATCTATCAATAATCCCAGTGATGCAAAAAAAAGAGGGATTATCTTCCTGCCACAAAACAGAAAATTAGAGGGACTATTCTTAGACGACTCAGTAGCTAACAATTCAATTGTTTGTATACTTCCAAAGGTATCTAACAGAGGATTTTTGGATAAAAAGAAAATCACTGATATAACAAAAAAATATGTTAATAAGTTGGGCATTAAAATCCATGCTCATAGTCAGCAAATTAGGTTTCTGTCAGGAGGCAATCAACAAAAAGTACTTGTAACAAAATGTATTGCCGCGGAACCAAAGATTCTTATTGCCATGGATCCAACAAGAGGAATTGATATTGGAGCAAAAGCAGATATTCATAAAATCTTACATGAATTAGCTCAAAAAGGTCTAGCGATTATAATGGTTACAGCCGAGCTGGATGAACTAATGAATATGTGTGATCGCATCGCTGTTATGAATGATGGGATACTGATAAAAACTTTCTCACGCAAACAGTTTGATATAGGTCAACTTCTCTTAGCAATGCATCAATCTATTAATTAGGAGGTAAGAGAATGGGTAGTAACAAGTCTAATGCACACAACTTATTAAGCAGTACTTATGAAATAAAAGAAATGCCGTTATTGCTAGGAATAATTGGTTTTGGTGTCGCATTGTCAATATATAATCCGAGCTTTTTAATACCCGGAAATATTCATGCTGTTTTTCTTGGTGCATCATTTGAGCTAATTATTGCAATTGGGATGACACTTCTTTTCATAATGGGGGGCTTCGATTTATCTGTTGGATCTATAGCTGGGTTCAGTGCTGTTGTATTAGGCCTATCTTTTGAAGCTGGGTTTGGGGTACCAATTGCAGTTTTACTGGCTATTATCGCAGCAGGATTAGTGGGCTTTACAAATGGCTTAATCATTGCAAAGCTAAAAGTAAACGCACTTATTACGACACTTGCTATGCAGATGATCATTCGTGGGCTAATCTATATTTTTACAGAAGGTGTAGGGAAGCATAATTTTCCAGACAGTTTCAATATGATAGGTCGTGCTACTTACTTTGGAATCCAAACACCTATCTATATCTCTTTAATTTTAGCAATTATATTCGGTGTTTTGTTTGCAAAATCTCAATGGTTTCGCCAATTTTACTTTATAGGTGGAAATGAAGAAGCAGCAAGACTTTCTGCAATCAAGGTTGATAAACTGAGGATATTTGCTTATACTTTTACCGGAGTTATGGCAGGATTAGCTGGACTTCTTCTCGCTTCCCGCCTAGGTGGAGCTATTCCTACGCAAGGAGCAGGAATGGAGATGACCATAATTGCAGCTTGTGTAATTGGTGGTAGTTCACTCGCTGGTGGGGAAGGTACAATGCTTGGATCATTTCTTGGTATTCTAGTAATGGCATTAGTGCTAAATGCATTCAACCTTATAGGCGTGAGCATTTACTGGCAGAGAATGATTCTTGGGCTGATATTACTTATAGCAGTACTTGGGGATGTTTATAGAAAAAGAAGAGCAATTCAATAAACAATGAAACTAGTCATAAATAATTAATTCAAATATTTGATATAATGAAAGGATGATACTATGTTAAATGAAAGTAAATTTAATGTCGATAGATTGTCAGTAAGTATTTCACCAAATAGAGATTTAATGGGCAAAGCATGTGCTGAAGAGGCAGGAAATGTCATTTGCCAACTCTTAGAAGAGAAAGAAAATATAAGTATAATTTTTGCGTCTGCACCTTCCCAACTTGACATGCTTTATGCAATTATGGAGAATAAAAAAATTGACTGGAAACGCATAATTGCATTCCATATGGACGAATATATTGGGCTACCAGCAGATGCGCCCCAATCATTTGGGAATTACCTTAGAATTCGTCTATTTTCAAAACTACCTTTTAAAGAAGTATTATATATGGATGGCAATGCCAGTGATATTGAGTCAGAGTGTAACCGGTATGCGGAGTTGCTAAGAAAATACCCACCTGATATTTCTTTTATTGGTATTGGAGAAAATGGACATATGGCCTTTAATGATCCTCATATCGCTGATTTTTATGATCCTAAGCTTGTAAAAGTTAATCCATATCTAGATGACACATGTAGGGAGCAGC
>JADQBM010000105.1 GCA_016278615.1 Clostridia bacterium
GAGAGTTTCAGTATGAGACCTGCACATCAAATCATAGATTTGAGCTAGGACTTCAACTGAAAAACTCTTAGCCAATCATAGATTGGAGAGTTTCAGTATGAGACCTGCACATCAAATCATAGATTTGAGCTAGGACTTCAGGATTTAGGATTGGAGGATGATTTTTCATCCTTCAAAATCTCTATTTAATTAACTCTAAATAGTGGATATTTGCGCTAGTAAATATCGTCCATAATTCTTAATTATTAATTATTAATTCTTAATTTGTTTTGCCGGAGGTGATTTTATGAATTTTGAGAAATATACAGAAAAAGCGCAACAAGCTGTTTCTTCGTCTCAAGAAATTGCTTTAAAAAATGAAAATCAGCAGTTAGAAGGTGAGCATCTACATCTTGCCCTTCTTCTTCAAGAAGAGGGCTTAATTCCTAAACTCCTACAATTCATGGGGGAAAATGTGGATTTCATTTTAAATGATTTAGAAAAAGAAGTGGATAAAGTTCCTAAAGTATTTGGGCAGAATACTTCTATTTTTGCATCCAGACGGTTTAATAAACTCTTATTAGATGCTGAGGATATTTCCAAAAAATTTAATGATGAATATGTGGGTATCGAGCATCTTTACTTGGCCTTGTTAAATGAAAGAAATACACCTTCTGAACAAGTTTTTAAACGGTTCAATATTAATCGGGAACGATTCCTTGCAGCCCTTAGTAAAATACGAGGAAATCAGAGAATAACCAGTCAAAATCCAGAAGAAAACTATGATGTTCTTAATAAATACGGTCGAGATTTGATCGAGTTAGCCAGAAAAGGCAAATTAGATCCTGTCATCGGAAGAGATTCTGAAATCCGACACACCATTCAGATATTGTCACGAAGAACCAAGAACAATCCCGTTCTAATTGGTGAACCTGGTGTTGGCAAAACGGCTATTGCAGAAGGTCTGGCGCAGAGAATTCTCAATGGAGATGTCCCTGAAGGGTTGAAAAACAAAACTATTTTCGCATTGGATATTGGGGCACTCATAGCTGGAGCGAAATTCAGAGGGGAATTTGAAGAAAGACTAAAATCCGTTCTTAATGAAATAGAAAAAGCTGAAGGAAAAATCATCCTTTTCATTGACGAAATTCACAACATAGTTGGCGCCGGTAGAGCTGAAGGTTCAATGGACGCTGGGAATATCCTGAAACCAAAACTGGCAAGAGGTGAGCTTCACTGTATCGGAGCAACTACCCTAGACGAGTATAGGAAGTACATTGAAAAAGATGCCGCTTTAGAGCGAAGATTTCAAAAAGTCATGATCGACCAACCCAATGTAGAAGATACTATTTCTATTTTACGTGGTTTAAAGGAAAGGTTTGAAATCCACCATGGCGTCAGAATAACTGATTCAGCACTTATAGCCTGCGCGGTTCTTTCCGACAGATATATTAGCGATCGATTTCTTCCCGATAAAGCCATCGACCTCATGGATGAAGCTGCCTCACTAATTAGAACTGAAATCGACAGTCTTCCTGTCGCCCTTGATGAAATAAGCCGAAAAATTATGCAACTTGAAATTGAAAAACAGGCATTAAATAAAGAAGATGATTTGCCTTCTAAAGACAGAGTATCTAACCTTAGCAAAGAGATTGCTCAACTAAAAGAAAAAGAAGTGGTGATGAAGACCCAATGGCAAAGTGAAAAGAATAGAATTCAAGAAATAAAAAAAATTAAGCAAGATGTTGAAAATACAAAACATCAAATTGAAGAAGCTGAACGAAAATATGATCTTGAGAAATTAGCTCAACTCAAATATGGCAAATTGCCTGAATTAGAAAAGCGCCTTGAGATAGAAAAAGGCAAACAAGAATCTTCCCAAGGCAAAGCTCTATTAAAAGAAGCGGTTGCTGAGGATGTCATCGCCCAAGTTGTTTCAAAATGGACAGGAATACCTGTTTCCAAGCTTATGGAAGGTGAGAAAGAAAGACTTCTAAGTTTAGATGATGTTCTTCACAAAAGAGTCATCGGTCAAGAAGAAGCCGTTACAGCCGTCTCTGAAGCTGTCCTTAGAGCGCGTGCTGGTCTAAAAGACCTCAACAAGCCCATAGGTTCTTTTATCTTCCTAGGTCCAACAGGGGTGGGCAAAACTGAACTTGCAAAATCCTTGGCAGAAGCATTATTTGACAGCGAAAGAAACATGATAAGAATTGATATGTCAGAATACATGGAAAAGCATTCTGTGTCTAGGCTCGTTGGTGCGCCTCCTGGATATGTGGGTTATGATGAAGGCGGACAATTAACAGAAGCCATTAGAAGAAAACCTTATAGTGTTATCCTTTTTGATGAAATTGAAAAAGCGCACCCCGATGTCTTTAATATACTTCTTCAGCTTCTTGACGACGGAAGATTAACAGATAACCAAGGAAGAACTGTAGATTTTAAGAATACCATTATCATCATGACATCCAATATAGGCAGTCGATATCTTTTAGATAACCCCCATTCAAATGGACATATTTCACCAGAAATTAAAGAAAAAGTTGAAAATGAAATGAAAAACCATTTCAGACCTGAATTCCTTAATAGGATTGATGACATCGTTATGTTTTCACCTTTAACAGAATCTCAAATTATACAGATTATTGACATAACCTTAAAAAGCATCGAAAGTCGACTCAAAGAAAATAACAATACAATTGAGTTAACAGATGGGGCAAAAAATTTCGTTGCAAAGGCATCTTATTCCACCGTTTATGGCGCTCGACCTGTAAAAAGATATCTACAAAAAAACTTAGAAACAGCCCTTGCATCTAAACTGATTAAAAGTGAAATAGCAGAAAATGATCATATTGTCGTAGATGAGAAAGACGGAGAGTTGATAATTAAGAATTGAAAATTAAGAATTAACTGAAAAACTCTTAGCCAATCGAAGATTGGAGAGTTTCAGTATGAGACCTGCACATCAAATCAAAGATTTGAGCTAGGGCTTCAAGAATTAAGGAAGGGATTTTGATGTAAAATCAAAATCCCTTTTTGATATCATTTTACTAAAAGAATATATTCATGAGTCCATTATAAATAAATGAAATAGGGGGTAATACGATGTATCTTGTTGCTCTGGTGACGATGAGTAGTAGGAGGATAATAGGGCCTTTTTCATAAATTTGGTAATGGATTCCTTTTCCTCTGAAGTCAAAAAGGCCTGATAATATGTGGAAGCCATCTAAAGGTGGAATTGGTAAAAGATTAAAGATCATAAGAACGATATTAATCCACACAGCGTAATCCAATATTTGATAAATAATGCTCCCGATTTCTGTATAAAAGAAAGGAATATATACCATTACAATTACTTTGATTATTAGAACAAATACAATCGCTACTACCAAGTTTGTTAAAGGTCCTGCTACGGACACCAACATGGTCCCTTTTACAGGTTGTTTGAAATTATTTTCATTGATGGGCACAGGCTTGCCCCAACCAAATCCTGCTATGAGAAGCATTAAAAATCCTAATACATCAATATGGGCAGCTGGGTCTAAAGTGACCCTTCCGGATCGTCTTGCCGTATCGTCCCCAAGCATATCGGCAACTTTTGCATGGGCAAATTCATGTAATGCAAAACCTACTAATATTCCAGGTATAATTAACAGTTTTCCTATAAAATAATCCATTTTCATCACTCCGATATTTACTATTCTTGAGTTTTTGATACCATATAATCCATAAACTGTCTTGCAGATCTACCTGAGAAACCATGATACCGCATTTCCCATTTAAGCGCCTCGTGGTACAAAACATCCTCTTGAATAAGAACTTGCTCTTTATTCGCAATATCCTTAACCATCCTAAGAAATAGATTTTTATCAGGTGACGGATACGTAATGGTGATACCAAAACGATTGACTAAAGATATTTTTTCCTGAATTGAATCACTACCATGTATTTCTGTATCTACTTCCCCTTGGTCTTTCCATGTTTCTTTAATGATATTACGCCTGTTTGATGTGGCATAAATCACAACATTGCGGGGTCGAACCTCCAGTCCGCCTTCAAGAATCGCCTTAAAATGCTTGTAATCTGTTTCGAACTCTTCAAAAGATAAGTCATCGATAAAAATAATAAATTTATATCCCCGATTCATTATTTTTTTTAGGATTATGGGGAAGATGCAGAACTGTTCCTTAGTAATTTCAATCATTTTTAATTTTTTATCTTTATATTTATTTAGTAAGGCTTTAACAGAGGATGATTTTCCCGTCCCCCTATCGCCGTACAAAAGAATATTATTTGCTTTCTTCCCATTTAAGAAGTATTCCGTATTTTCTATTAAAATGGTCTTCTGCGAGTAATATTCCGTAAGGTCTTCGAAAGTAATCTGATCATAATTCGAGATGCCCATTAACCCATCCTGCTCATGCCATTTAAAAGCAGAGAATTGTTCATAAATACCGCATCCATTTTTATTATAATATGCCTGGAGATCCTTTACATGACCCCTTGAAAGTATTTCGTGAAGTTTTTCTCTTTTACTATTGGTACACGTACCTGCCATGTGAAATAGAGATGTTTCTTCATCATTCCATCTTTTAGCATAGGAAGACCAATCGAACAAATAAATTTTCTGAAGGATCTCAAACTCTCTCTCAGCTATGGTGAAAATATAATCTTGCATCTTTCCCTTCTCGCACCCTAAACTAAATGCATTTTCTGAGAAAGCAATTGCTTCAGCAAGGTATCCCTGCCAGTAGCTTCCACAAAAATCGTCCTTCATTTTTTTTATTAATAAGGATTGAAGAGAAAAATATTGTTTTTTCAAAGGTTCAGATTCAATTGTTTCTTTATTTTCAATGAAGCATACTGCCTCTTTTATAAGTTCATCCTCAAAAATATCTCTGAATAAAATAAACCGTTCTGCATTTACCTTGACCATATTATCACACTTCTTTCATCAAAAGTATATATTAAATTATCACAAATTCTTTTTTAATGCTTTGGAATAAATAAAGAGGTGAACCTAATGTATGATACAAGTCCCATAGAAGTTAATCCCTATAATTTTAGAACAGTTCAAACTCTTAATATGCCAATGGTCCAAATGCCTGAATGTACCGGTACTACATACTTTATAAAAGCTGGGGATACTCTATATTCAATATCAATGTCCTTTGGCATTCCAGCAGAAGATATTCTGTATAGAAACCCTACCCTCGACCCTTACAAGTTGATTCCTGGAAAAGGGATATGTATCCCTTGGATTTCATCATCTAAGCAACATTTCTTCTGGTAATTCAAAGGGATTTGCCACGCAAAATCCCTTTGAATTATTTTTTAATAATTAGAAACTATTTTCACTATTTGTAAAGTGGATATTTTGAGCATAATTGTTTTACAATTTTCAATGCTTCATGATTGCTTGTTTCTATATCATGATGATCAATAACCAAGGCAATGGCTTCTGCAACCTTGTCCATGTCTTCCTCATTAAATCCCCTTGTTGTGACTGCAGGAGCTCCTAATCGGATGCCACTGGTAATAAATGGGCCATTGGGATCATTAGGTACAGAATTCTTATTTGTAGTAATACCGGCTTCATCTAAAACCTTTTCAGCTACTTTACCTGTTATATTTTTATTGGACAGGTTTATAAGTACAAGATGATTATCTGTGCCTCCTGAAACCAATTTGAAATCCCTCTTTATGAGTGCTTCTGCAAGAGCCGAAGCATTTTTTATGACCTGCTCTTGATAAATCCTAAACTCATCGGTTAAAGCATTTTTAAAACAAACTGCCTTAGCTGCAATAATATGCATCAGAGGCCCCCCTTGGATTCCCGGGAACATAGCCTTATCAATAGCTTTTCCGAATTCTTCTTTGCAAAGAATAGCGCCCCCCCTTGGGCCTCCTAATGTCTTATGTGTCGTAGTGGTTACAAAATGAGCATCCTCGCAAGGATTGGGATGGCATCCAGCCGCTACAAGCCCCGCGAAATGCGCCATATCTACCATGAGATATGCGCCGACTTCATCTGCAATCTCTCTAAATTTTTTGCTATCTA